>CALIIC010000116.1 GCA_938020445.1 uncultured Flavobacteriaceae bacterium
GTAATCAGTAAACACTGGCGGTTTTTGAATTTGTATTTGAATTTGACGTTTGTGTTTTATTTTTTTGAATTTTTTATCTTCCGACTTCCGACTTCCGACTTCCGACTTCCGACTTCCGACTTCCGACTTCCGACTTCCGACTTCCGACTTCTCCTTGATTTTAATATCTTTAGTGACATGGAAAGCATTATCACTTATTTTGAAAACATACCTACAGCGCACCGAAGTGCACTTTTGGTAGGTGGCATCACCTTATTTTGGATCTTGGAAGGCGCGGTTCCTTTGTTTAAATTCAACTATAAAAAATGGCGGCACGCCTTGCCAAATTTCTTTTTTACGCTCACTACGATCATCGTGAACTTTGCCCTCGCATTCTTGCTCTTACGTACGGCCGATTTTACCGTTGCCAATAGTTTTGGTGTTCTAAATTGGTTGCCGGCAATGCCCTTGTGGTTGTATGCGCTGATCGGTTTGTTATTGCTCGATTTAATAGGGGCGTATCTTGCTCATTTGGTAGAGCACAAGGTAAAACCTTTATGGATGATACATCTGGTGCATCATACCGATCACAATGTAGATACCACCACAGCGAATAGGCACCATCCTTTGGAAAGTGTGATTCGGTTTACATTCACCTTGGTTGGGGTATTATTGGTGGGTGCTCCGATAGGCCTCGTTATGTTGTACCAATCAATTTCGTTGGTTTTAAGTCAGTTCAACCATGCAAACATCAAACTCCCCAGAAAAGTAGATGAGGTACTTAGCTGGTTGATTGTTTCTCCCGATATGCATAAGGTACACCACCATTATGTGTTGCCTTATACCGATAGCAACTATGGGAATATCTTTTCCCTTTGGGACCGGTTGTTCGGAACCTATATGAAATTTGATCGCGATGCCATTGTATATGGCGTAGACACTTTCCCAGATGAAAAAGAGAACAGTGATATCAAAGCGCTGCTAAAGCAACCCTTTCATAAGTACCGCAAGCCGACTACGGCTGTTTCAGGAGATAAATAAGGTCTTCCCACTTGATCAAAGCACTTTTTGGATTTTAGATCCAATAATTATTTGCTTTTGCAATTGTAGCGAATTCGACCGCGACCGTATGCCCAATTGCAATAAGCATGGCGGCGTCGTTTGCGTAGATGGGGCGTAGTTCTTCCCTTACTTTCGCACTTGGCTGTGTTGTTTTGATGGTCAACCGCGCTATTTTTACGGCAAGGGCCCTTCCTTCTTCGGGAGTGGGGGTAATCAAAGAATTGTTCGGAATTAATTTGGTTTGATCTGACATAGTTATACGTTTCTATTAGAATGTAAAACTAGGGTATGTTATTTTTGAAAACAGTGACATATATCACGCTAGCGCACTTTTATTTTCCTTCCTTCTTGGGCAACCAGTCCGTTTACACTTAATTTTTTCAACAAGCGCGAGATAACCTCTCTAGAGGTGCCCAGGTCGGACGCAATTTCTTGATGCGTAGCGCTTAGGAGCGCTGTGTTTTCAATTTCCTTTCTTTTCCTCAGATAGTCTAGGAGTCGATCTTCCAACTTATGACATACGATTTGCTTGGTAGTGTTTAGCAAGTCTCTATAGTGCTTTTGATAGTCGGCGATGATCAGGGCACTAAAAGAGGGATAACGCAGCATCCATAATTGAACTCTGTTCAAAGGCAATAGTAATAACTCGCTATCAGATTCTGCGACGGCCGAAAATTCCGCTGGTTCTTTATGCAAAATATGGGCAAAGCTATACACACACGATGCTCCGGCAGTGATATAATATAACAGAAATTGCACAGCATCTTCATCACTGAATACTTTTACACTGCCTTTTATAACCAAGGGGAGGAATTGAATTGATTGTCCCTGTTGAACGATAAACTCTTCTGCAGCAAAAACCTTTACTTGGGCATACTGTTCAATTTCGCCTAAAAAAGCGTTTTCGAGGCTAGGAAAACAGTTTGACAGAAAAGCGGTTTTGTTTGTGCTTTTTGTATCCATTAAGGCACGGAATTTAATTCTTCATTTTAGTCGTACAGCAGGTATTTGGCCCGTATTGCTTTGAACTTTTCCAAGTCATTTTGCCAAGTTTTTTTGATGTCCGTTTCCGCCAGTCCCGATTCAATTTGCACTTGTAGTTTTTCGGTGCCGGCATGTTTGGTAAACCCTTTTTTATTGAAAACCTTCGTTTGGTCCGAAGCATTTGTGTAGGCATCAATAAGCCATGTCAGGGAGACCTGATTCATCTTGGGGACCGACTCCAAGTTTTTGCCAAAACAGATTTTTCCGTTTTCCTTGGGGCTTTTTGAACCAAAATTGGGAATAGGAGTGTATTCAAACGCATAGACGTCTTTTTTTAAAAAAGAAGCTCCGTATCGTTGAAACTGAAATTCGGTACCGCGCCCGGCATTGATCGTCGTACCCTCAAAAAGCCCTAGACTCGGATAGAGGTTTATTGCTTGATCGTTCGGGAGGTTGGGTGATGGGCGTATGGGCAGGGTATAGGCTGTGTTATGTTGCCAATGTGCAAGCTTAATTACTTGTAACGATGCCTGTAGACCTCCTTCGAGCCAGCCTTCTTCATTGATCATAATGGCATATTCCCCTATGGTCATACCATATACCAACGGAATTTTGGTCATGCCCAAAAAACTGGTGTGGGCCTGCTGCATGGTAGGGCCATCAATGTAGTGTGCATTGGGGTTCGGCCGATCTAATACGACTACAGGAATTCCAGCTTCTGCGCATGCCTCCATCACTAATTGCAGCGTTGCAATATAGGTGTAAAATCGTACCCCTACATCTTGAATGTCAAACAACACTAAGTCCAATCCTTCCAGATGTTTGGCGGTCGGTTTTCTGTTTTTTCCATGGAGGGAAATGATGGGGAGTCCCGTTTTGGTATCCTGCCCGTCTTCGACCTTTTCTCCGGCATCTGCTTTGCCACGAAAGCCATGCTCAGGGGCGAATACCTTTTGGATGTCCACTTGTAATGCCAATAGGGAATCTACAAGGTGTGTATGGGAGGCAATCGTACTGTCTTTAGCATTGGGTGTCCTGAAAATTACACTTGTTTGGTTGGCAACGACCGCTATTTTTTTTTCTTTGAGAAGCGGCAGGTAGGCTCCTGTACGATTTGCAGCTACGACAACGGGGGGGGTGCTATCTGTTTTGGAGGTGGTCGTAGAATCGGGCGCAACGGCTTTCTGCTTTTTTGGTTGGTTTCCACAGGCCGATACCAATAAAAACCATAAGAAAAATGTACTTTTGAAAACGGAGAGAAACGCCATATATTGAATTTAGAATTTTACATCGCAAAGCGACTCATAACCGGCAAGGAGCATAAAATTAGTATTTCCGCCCCAATAATAAAAATTGCTATTGCAGCCATTGCTATCAGTATAATTATCATGTTGATTGCCATTGCGACAGGAGTGGGGCTCAAATATAAGGTTCGGGAGAAAGTGGCCGCTTTTAATGGGCACATTCAAATTTCTAATTTCGATAACAATCATTCCGATGTTTCTGTATCCTCCGTCTCCTTGGAGCAGGACTTTTATCCCGAATTTTCAATAGTGGATGGCGTCTCTCATGTGCAAGCGGTCGCCACTAAAGGAGGTGTGATAAGAACCGAAGAAACATTTGATGCTTTTATTGCAAAGGGTGTTGGGAGTGATTACCGTTGGGATGCCTTTAATGAGTATTTGGTAAAGGGAAAACTGCCCAATTATTCAAATGACCTCAATGAAGAGGTATTGATGTCTGTATTGATGGCGAACCGGCTGCAACTGAAGGTGGGCGATGTCTTTTATACCTTGTTTCCCAAACAGGAAGATGCACTAAACACCCCGAACCAACGAAAATTTGAAATCGTGGGGCTGTATGATAGTGGTTTTGAAGAGCTCGATTCAAAATATGTCTTCGTTGATATTCGTCATATTCAACGAATGAACAAATGGGAGAAAAATGAGATAGGGAATTTTGAAGTGTTTCTGGAAGATTTTAACGCCATGGATGAAAAAGGCAAAGAAATTCATGGAATGACCTTGTCTACACTCGATACCAAGACGGTACGGGACAAGTATCAAAAGATTTTTGAGTGGATCGGGTTGTTCGATTTTAATATCACCCTAATTATTGGTATTCTCATTATTGTAGGGGGTATCAATATGATTACGGCTTTGTTGGTGCTAATTCTTGAGCGCACCCAGATGATCGGTATTTTAAAGGCCTTGGGTACTTCGAACTGGAGTATTCGGAAAGTATTCCTGTACAATGCGGGGTATTTAATACTTATTGGGCTTTTTTGGGGCAATCTCATCGGACTTGGAGTATTGTTTTTGCAACGGCAATTTCGGTTGTTCAAATTTCCGAACCCTGAGGAGTACTACATTGAATACATTCCAGTGCATATCGATTTTATGACCGTCATTTTGCTAAACTTTGGGGTATTGGCCCTTTGTTTATTAATGTTGTTGGTGCCCTCGTATATCATTACGAAGATTACTCCGGTTAAAGCGATGAATTTTGAATGATACAACGGTCTAAAAGGCAATCGGCAGTTGGTAGGGCTTCGAATAGGAAAGAATAACAAATAGGAATATCGGGAGTTTACCTACATCTCGAAATATAGGAATGATATGGAGTACGCTGAAAATATATTGGAGACCATCGGGAAAACCCCCTTGGTGAAATTGAATAAATTAAGCTCGGAGCTTCCTTGTCTGGTCTTGGCCAAATACGAGACCTTTAACCCCGGCAACTCGGTCAAAGACCGGATGGCGCTGCAGATTGTAGAAGATGCCGAGGCTGCGGGGATTCTTAAACCAGGCTATACGATTATTGAAGGCACTTCTGGGAATACCGGAATGGGCCTGGCCTTGGCCGCGGTCGTGAAAGGATACAAATTGATATGTGTACTGAGCGATAAGCAATCCAAAGAAAAGATGGATATTCTCCGGGCCATGGGCAGCGAAGTACATGTATGTCCTACCGATGTGGCACCCGAAGACCCTAGAAGTTATTATTCGACCGCCAAACGCTTGGCAAAAGAAACACCCAATTCATGGTATGTGAACCAATACGACAATCCATCCAATTGCAGGGCCCATTTCTTAAGCACGGGCCCCGAAATATGGGAACAGACCGATGGCAAAGTAACGCACTTTGTTGTGGGCGTAGGTACAGGGGGTACTATCTCCGGGGTAGGATCTTATTTAAAAATGAAGAACCCCAATGTGAAGGTATGGGGAATTGATACCTACGGCTCTGTATTTAAAAAATATCACGAGACGGGAATCTTCGACCAAAACGAAATCTACCCCTATATTACCGAAGGGATCGGGGAAGATATTTTACCAAGAAATGTGCGTTTTGAAGTCATCGATGGTTTTACAAAGGTCACGGACAAGGATGCTGCCATCTATACCCAATTGTTGGCCAAGGAAGAAGGTATGTTCTTGGGAAATTCGGCAGGGGCAGCAATGAAAGGACTTTTACAATTAAAGGAACACTTTTCAAAAGATGATGTGGTAGTGGTTTTGTTCCACGATCATGGCAGCCGATACGTAGGCAAGATGTTCAATAATGATTGGATGCGTGAAAAAGGATTTTTAGATTAGTTTCGTACCTTAGAGGGAGCTTTACAGAAAGTCTTTTCATGTAGACTGTCTCTTTTTGATATATCCTACAGAGCGTGATTCGGCTGACAATAGAATACACTACTTTGTAGGCAAACCTAAAATACCTCAAGAATGTCCCAAAGAAAACAACTTTCAAAAGTACTTGTCACCTCTCTACTATATTCTTTTCTCTTGGTTACCGCATTTTCCTGTAATAAGGATGACGGCCCGACCCTTCCTTCGGAGGGAGAAGATCCCCCTCCTACAACTACGCCGGTTAGCAGTGGAGACCTTCCAAGGTTTACGGTCACTACCAGCGGAGGAGCGATTATGGACGAACCCAAAGTAAGCGCAGGCTTGACCATTGTAAAAAACAATACGGTGCTTTTCGAAGGGCCCATTGGTATTGAATTTCGTGGAGCCACTTCCCAAGGATTTGATAAGAAATCATATGGTTTTGAGACCTGGGATGCCAGTGGACAGGATGTAGATGTTTCACTTTTAGGCTTTCCCGAAGAAGAGGACTGGATTCTAAACGGACCTTATAGCGATAAATCATTGGTTCGTAATCACCTGATTTATGAACTGGCCCGAGAAATGGGGAATTATGCCAGCCGAACCGAATTGATCGAGTTGAACATCAATGATAGTTATCAAGGGGTATATGTCTTTATGGAAAAACTGAAACGAGATAAAAATCGGATTGATATTTCGAAACTTCAAATTGACGAGAACTCGGGCGAGGACCTAACCGGAGGGTATATTCTTAAGATCGATAAGCTTTCTGGATCTGATTTGGGAGGGCAAAGTTATTCTTCTTTGAATTCCTTTGAATCGCAGATTCTTCCTCCGAATAATGGGATGGGCCAGACAATTAAGTATGTATACGAGTACCCCGATGCTGAAGATATTACCCCGGAGCAGAAAACCTATATAAGCGATTATGTTGCGCAGTTCGAAACAGCACTCTCTTCCGATACCTTTGCCGATCCCCAAACAGGATACGCAAATTATATCGATGTTGATAGTTTTATTGATTTCTTTTTGCTGAACGAACTCTCAAATAATGTAGATGGCTACCGCTTAAGCACCTATATGCATAAGGACAAAGCAGGGAAACTGGCTATGGGCCCCATTTGGGATTTTAATTTGGCCTTTGGCAATGCGGATTATTGTAGTGGAGGAGAAACAGATGTATGGACCTATAAATTTAATGAACGATGCAGTTTTGATTTTTGGTTGGTGCCTTTTTGGTGGGAACGTTTGCTTCAAGATCCCGCTTTTGTGGTAAAATTAAAGGACCGATGGAATAGCTTACGCGGAAATACTTTATCCAACGCAAATATTGATGGAAAGATCGATTCGTTTGTTACTCGAATGCAGGATGCTGAGGCCATCAACGCAAATTTCAATACTTGGAGCATCTTGGGCGTGTACATATGGCCCAATAATTTTGTGGGTGACACCTATGACCAAGAATCGAACTATTTAAAAACCTGGACCGTTGATCGTCTTCAATGGTTAGATACCGCTATAAACGAATTACAATAATGAGAAAAAAATCTTTTCTGTATTGCTTGCTCGCTGGTTTGTTTTCTGTCTGTACCCTGCACGCACAGAAGGTATCCAAGGCGGAAAAGAAACTTTTAAAGTCTATTGAAAAGAACAATGCCGAGGCAATTTCCTTTTTGGAAAAAGTGGTGAATATTAATAGCGGTACCCTCAATACAAAAGGGGTACAAGAAGTAGGCGCGGTCTTTCGGGATGCCTATGACGAAATTAATTTTGGAACCTCTTGGATAACGATGCCTCCCGAAATGAATAG
This sequence comes from uncultured Flavobacteriaceae bacterium, assembly GCA_938020445.1. Classification (GTDB taxonomy): domain Bacteria; phylum Bacteroidota; class Bacteroidia; order Flavobacteriales; family Flavobacteriaceae; genus Pelagihabitans. The sequence continues at coordinate 7,450 of CALIIC010000116.1, forward strand.
GGCCGGCCACCTGTTTGCAGAAACCAAGGGTACGAAAGGAAAAAAATTGCTGCTTATTGGCCATTTAGATACCGTTTTTGAAGAGGATAGTCCGTTTCAACGGTTTGAAAAGGTAAATGATAGCATCGCACATGCCCCGGGCGGCAACGATATGAAGGGCGGAAATGTAATCATGTTGTACGCTTTAAAAGCCTTACACGAAAACGGAATGCTAGCCGATGCACAAATAGTGGTTGCCTATACCGGTGATGAGGAAAGTACCGGAAAACCCCTAAGCATTAGTAGAAAGGAACTGATCGATGCTGCAAAAAGAAGCGATATCGCTTTGGGTTTTGAAAACTCCACGGGTTTTAACTATGCAACCGTTGCAAGAAGAGGTGCATCGGGTTGGGAACTTACGGTGAAAGGTAAAAGAGCACATTCTTCAGGTGTTTTTAGCGAGCGTACCGGTGCCGGTGCCATTTTCGAAATGTCCCGTATTCTCAATGGGTTTTATGAGCAGGTACGGGGAGAAGAGTACCTCACCTTTAATCCGGGGATTGCCTTGGGAGGTACGTTTTTAGAATACGATCATAAAAGTAGCAAGGGCAATGCCTTTGGTAAAAGTAATGTGGTGGCACAGACCGCTGTTGTAAAAGGAGGACTTCGTTTTATATCGGAGGAACAAAAGGAAAACGCACGAAATAAAATGCGTGAAATAGTAGCCGCCAGTTTACCGCAGACGACAGCCGAAATCAATTTTACAGATAGCTATCCGGCGATGGGACCAACCCCTCAAAATATGAACTTATTGGCCCAATTGAACCAGGTAAGTTTAGATTTGAAACAGGGAGAGGTACTGCCGTACGATCCCGGTAAAAGAGGCGCGGCCGATACCTCTTTCGTTGCGGCCTATACGGCCTGTCTTGATGGTTTGGGAACCATGGGTACGGGCGCCCACACACCAGAGGAAACCGTAAATCTAAATACGATCGAAGCCTTGACAAAACGTACGGCCGTGTTGATTTATAGACTTATCAATCAATAATATGACAACTTTAAGATTTCAGAACCAGTTTGTTTTGATCGATGCGGGAGAACTTGTAAGCTATCAAGTAGACGGGCATGAATACATTCATCAAAAGGGGAGTCCGGGTTGGCGAAATGCCGATACGGAAATGTTTCCCATTATTGGCCCTACGGCCGATGCGGGCTTTTTTGTGCAAACCCCAAAAGATATTGCGGTATTGGACCAACATGGGTTGCTGAGAGAATTGGAGTATGCGCAAATCTCAGCAACGGAAACCGAGGCCGTTTTTAAAAAAACCTATGTGGCACGCACACCGGTCGAAAATTCAAAATACCCTGAAAAATCAACTAAAAAACAACTGTTTTGGCCCTATGACTTTCATTTTGAGAAAGCATTTCACTTGAATTCTGACGGCTTACAGGTTCGTTTCAAGATAGCAGGGGAACGCGATAGCCCCTTTATGTTGGGGTATCACCCAGCTTTTAAATTGCATACGACGGAAGTGACCATTACAAGCAATGAAAAAAACATTTCCCTGGAAGAAGTATTGGCGGTTGGGGGGCGCGCCCTTCATGTACCGGCCTGCGAAGAGCTTATTTTAAGAGATGCCAAACAATTGAAGATCCGAACCGAAGGTTTTGGGGATTTTATGTTGTGGACAGAGGTTCCCAATATGGTTTGTATAGAACCGATTACTTTTTATCCGTATTCCGTACCACAGCAAGCAATGCACGAGGGGTTTGATTATTTATTGGATGGCCCCAGAGAATTTGCCGTGCATATTTCAACGCTCGATTGATTCTGTAAGCATGAAAGCAATACTTGAAACCAATTATGGATACTTGTTCGAACCGGAGCTCCTGGCAGAAATAACACGGGTAGGGGTGTATAAGAAAATAGGGCAAGGCCATCAATTAATGGATATTGGAGAACCCATTACCATGATGCCTTTATTGCTAACGGGAGCTATCAAAATCTTAAGAGAAGACGACGAGGGAGACGAATTACTGCTTTATTTTTTAGAGACGGGTGATACCTGTGCAATGACCTTCTCCTGTTGTATGGGAAAGAATAAAAGTGAAATTCGGGCAGTGGCGGAGACGGAGACGGAGTTGGTATTGATTCCCATTGAAAATATGGAGATTTGGATGGGGCGCTACAAAAGTTGGCAACAATTTATCCTTGACAGTTATCATACCCGAATGATGGAACTCTTGGAGACGGTAGATACACTCGCCTTTCTGCGAATGGATGAACGCTTATTGAAACATTTGCAGGACAAGGCCAAAGTAAACCACGATGATTTGGTGCATACCACGCATCAAGACATTGCGTTCGATATGCATACTTCAAGGGTGGTGGTTTCGCGTTTACTAAAAAAGTTGGAAAATGAGGGCAAGATCAAGATGCACCGGAATCAAATAAAAGTACTCGATTTGTAAGTTTGAAAGGCTGCGTTGCGCTACAGCTAAAGGAAATGAGCATAGATTAAATTAAAATATACAAAATTATATACACGCTATGAAAGCACTTCTAACCTTTCTTCTCTTTGGCATATTCTTAGCCTCGAATGCACAAGAAACCACGCAAAATGAATTGCCTTATACTAGTATTCCAGAGGCACCGGATACCTATACCCCGGGGACCGTGGTATCACGAATGATCGATGGGCTTGGGTTTCGTTATCGGTGGGCCACCGAAGACCTACGGGAGGATGATTTAGCCTATGAGCCGGGCAATGATGGTCGTACGATTGCAGCGACTATGGATCATTTGCATGGACTTTCACTGGTAATCCTTCGCTCTGCAGAGAAAAAGCCGCGAGACTTTACAACGGAACAAGCCAAAATGACCCTGAAAGAAAAGCGCCTTGCAACCCTTCAAAATTTTGAAAAAGCAAGCGGGTTATTTAAGGAAACGACCAATCTGAAGGAACACCCTGTTATTTTTATACGGGAAAATGGCACCTATGATTTTCCTTTTTGGAACAACATTAATGGCCCTATTGAGGATGCGATCTGGCATGCAGGGCAGGTGGTCGTCTTGCGGCGTTCTGCCGGAAACCCGATCAATCCAAAAGTAAATGTATTCTTGGGAAAGTTGAACGATTGATAATTTACAGATTTACTTTTTCCAGAATTTCTCATCGCGAACTCGGTGTGCATCTGCCAATACTTCGGTTAAAATCGTATCATTGATGTCTTCAAGCCGACGGTAACGAAGCGACCGCATCACCTTTCTGCCTGCAGTGGTCAAATGCTCTAGATGTACGCTGAGATGTGCCGCATGCCAAAACCCAAGATCCACATAATCTTTTGACTGGTTCAGATAACAAAATGGCTTGCCATTGATGTAGTAAAAAGGAATGCGGTATTTGAATTTTAAGTCTGCCTCGGGAACCAGATACTCGATCCTAGCCTGTAAATGAAGTAATATGCTTCGAAAAGGTTCTGGTTGTTGCAGTATGTATTCTTCTGACGGATTCATATCTTTAAAGTCTAAGGAAATACTATGTTCAAATCACTTTTTATTATTGTCCTTTTACTGAGTTGTTTTCAACTGCATTCACAAGAATTTGATACAATCGATGCCAAGGTAAAAAACTATCCTGATTTTTCGAGTATTGAAGCGCTATCGTTTCGGATCAAAAAAGATTTTAAGAAAAAAGAAGATCGAATACGCGCTGCCTTTATTTGGTTAACGGCAACCATTGAATATAAGCGAACCTTAGATGATTTGTTCGCTTCCAATCCGTCACTCATTCACTATACGGAGAAAGGTAAAAACGATCAGATCAACAAACACGACTTGAAACAAATGCGAAAAGCCTTTGCAAGTAAGAAAGGGGTTTGTAAGGAATACTCTTTGTTGTTGGATTTTTTGTATAAAGATTTTGGTCTGCAATCCCGGATTATCTACGGAGTTACAAAGACGGATATAAAGGACCTAGAGGGAAAAAGCTTGGTGAAAAACCATACTTGGAACGCCGTTGAGTTGGGAGGGGAGTGGCACCTTATGGACCCCACCTGGGCTTCTGGGCAGTTTAACCAGGATAGTCGCAAGTTCGTTAAAAAGTATACGGAACATTTTTATTTTACGGCTCCTGAGGCGTTTGTCAAAGACCATTTCCCCAGTGAGCCTATTTGGCAATTGCTTGATCAACCTGTAAAACTGAGTACCTTCTTTAGTGCACCTATCTTTTTTCCCGATTATTTTCAAAACCGATTAAAATTGGCTCCAGAAACAAAAGGCACTATTGTGTTGACCGAGAAAAACAAATCATTTATAAAGTTCACGCAACTAGCAGATAAGAAAGAGGTATATTATAAAATAGAAGGAGATAAACAGATACGGAAAATGTACTTCCGTAAAAAGAACAATGCGTACGTTTCTAAAATTAAATTTCGGAAGAGGCTGGGTGCGCAGCGCTATTTAACCATTTTTGTTGAAAACAAGGCTGTATTGAATTTCAAGCTGAAACAACAGACTACCAATCCTATGGGGAGTTAAGGATAGCTTGCCTAAAAATAACATGCTGTTACCAACATATGATTTTGATTCGCTGTAGGGCGAACAAAATTGTACTTTTATAAAAACCGACCAGTAATGAAAAAACTACTTTTTTTTACCCTTTTGCTTTTGAACCCGATAGCGCAATACGCACAAGAACATTCGCATACTCGTAGTGCGCCGCTGGTGTACCCGGCTATTGAAGGGTATGTGACTTTAAAGACTGATTTACACATGCATACCGTTTTTTCGGATGGCAATGTATGGCCCAATATTCGTGTTATGGAGGCTCTACGCGATAATTTGGATGCTATTTCATTGACCGAACATTTGGAATACCAACCGCACAGTGCCGATATTCCGCATCCGGATCGCAACCGGGCATATGCCTTGGCTTTGGAAGAAGCCAAAGAACATGATTTGTTGATTGTTCCCGGATCGGAAATTACCAGGTCCGAACCAGTTGGGCATAGCAATGCAGTGTTTATTTCGGATGCGAACAAATTACTGGCCGATACCCCCGAGAAGGCATTTAGCGAGGCTAAAAAACAAACTGCTTTTGTTTTTTGGAACCATCCGGCTTGGCATGCACAGAGTCCAACCGGAAATCCGATTTTAAGCGATTTCCAAAAAGAACGAATCAAAAATGGAGAATTGCATGGTATTGAAGTAATCAATTCAATTGATTACGCAGAGGAGTCATTGGCAATTGCCCTTGAGAACGATCTTACGATTATGGGAACCAGTGATATTCATGGATTGATCGATTGGGACTACACTGAAAAGGGCAATTCAAGGCCGATCACCTTGGTTTTTGCAAAAGAGCGAAGCTTGGAAAGTCTTCGTGAGGCACTTTTTGAGGGTAGAACCGTAGCCGTCTTCAATGATCTCTTAGTGGGCAAAGAGGTATACCTGAAGCCTTTGCTACAGGCAAGTATCGAAGTTATGAGCGCGGCATATATTGAAGATACACAGGTGCTGGAACTCACATTGAAAAATAACAGTAGCAGCAATCTCCTTTTTGAAAATCAAATGCCCTATACGCTGTATACGAATCCGCCCATTTTTGAGATTGAAGCAGGAGCCAGCTATATATTACGGATAAAGACTTTGAAAAAAGTGCCCTCCCTTGCGCTGCAACTAAAAGCCCTAGGAGCGTACACCGCCCCAAAGAAACATCCCGTTGTATTGTGGAATATTCGGGTTGAAGAGTAACCCCTATTTTTTTTTAATGCGAATAGTTGTGAGGTTGGTTTTTTATATTAACTTTGTATTTCAAAGTACTTTTAAATGGATTCAAATAAATATTTAGAGGATATTTCCGAAATTAAGAATATGATGAGCCGTTCGTCGCGGTTTATTTCCTTAAGCGGACTTTCGGGGGTGCTGGCGGGGGGCTATGCGCTGGTAGGTGCTTTTTTGGCACATCAAGTTTTAAGCGACTATTCAAGGGGTATGTTGGCCGAAGAGGCGATGCGCACCGATGTTTCGGTAGTGCAGCGGCTATTCCTGATTGCAATAGGGGTGATGTGCTGTGCCATTGTGAGCGGCATTGTTTTGACGATGAGAAAGTCAAAGAAGAGCGGGGAAAAAATGTGGGATGTTTCCAGCAAACGATTGGTTTTCAATTTTCTAGTGCCCTTGTTCACAGGAGGGGCTTTTTGCCTTGTATTGATCCAGTATAAGATTGCGTGGTTGGTAGCACCGGCAACGCTTATCTTTTATGGTCTGGCTTGTATCAATGCCAGTAAGTATACCTTGGGAGATGTGCGCTATATGGGTATCGCATTTGTAATTCTAGGTCTTATTAATACCCAGTTTATAGGATATGGGTTGTATTTTTGGGCACTTGGTTTTGGCTGGTTCCATATTTTTTATGGAGCGCTAATGTACTTCAAGTATGATCGAAAGTGAAACGCAAGAGCGCACACTGCGCTTTGGGATAAGAGCTATTTGAGTGTAGAAGTAATGTAAATACTAGGAGCTGTAGCAGTCTTGATTCACTTTTTTGTCAAACTGAATGCGCCTGTAAAGAACTATAATGAGTTTAATAAACAACATTAACAAGGCTTTTGACCATCGAATACGGCTGGGAATTATGAGTATTCTCATGGTGAATGATCATGCCGATTTTAAGATGTTGAAGGAGCTTTTGGAAATAACCGATGGCAATTTGGCAAGCCATGCCAAAGCACTTGAAAAAGAAGCATATATATTGGTGGAAAAGCAATTTATAGGGCGTAAGCCCAATACGCGTTATGCTGCCACAAAATTGGGGAGAGCCGCGTTCAAAAAACATATTGAAGCATTGGAGAAACTCATCGGAAAATGACATTTTTTTTATCCATTAACTTTGAAATTCAAAGTACTTTTAAAATTATTATTATGAGAGCATTAATTCTAGAGACCTTATATGAGTGGAGTAAAGTTCCGTATCAGAAATTTTGGAAGCAAACCGACCCATGGAATGTTTCTGCCAGCGAACTCTTAAAATACCCGGTGAGCAGTTTAGGTTTTCATTTGGGGTGCTTTTTGCTCAAACATAGTTTTGAGATACAGCCAAAACTCGAAAGCCACGATGTGTATCATGTGTTGACCGGTACCGGTATATCAGTACCCGAAGAGGTGAGTATGCAATATTACTTAATGGGCAACGGCAAACGAAGCTTGTATCTCTATGCGGTAGTTGTGTTGGGTACCCTTTTATACCCAGATGAGTTTGGTCGCTTTCGAAGTGCATATCAGAGGGGAAGTAGGGCACTGGCGTTTCATCAACTCGATTTTCTAAAACTTTTGAATCAGCCTATAGATAGCTTAAAAACGACCTTTTTAATTCAATAAAACTACTCCTAAGAAATGCACCATTACCATTCTTGATACCAATGAAGACGCTCAATGGTGAATTGCATCTAGTGATATAAAAAAAATAAAATCTAAACAGATGAAAACAAAATTTAAACATTCGGTCAATTACATTGCTGCCCTTATGGCCGTCATTAGTATGTTATTGGGCATCTTTTGCCTCCTCGTGTTCAAAACAAGCGGTGATACCGGGTTTGTGGCGATCGGGTACTTCTATACACTTTCCGCTACGGCGCTGAATGCACTGATGTTCCTTTTTTTGATTATCAATGCAGTACGCTATTTTGGTGATTATAAAGAGCACATTTTTCCATTACTACTTTTGTTGGCAACCATTCCGATTCCTTGTTTGTACTTCGAGCTTTTCTGAAAGACAGTTGAATAAAGCATAAAACCTTCGCCTTAAAAACAATCATTCATTTATTAAGACATCACATTATGAGTTTACATATCAAATCTTTTCTGGGCGCCCTTGCCTTTAGTCTTTTATTGTACAGTAAAAGTTTTGGATTAAATCTTTTCTTACTGGCAGTGATCATTGTTGTGCTACTGCTAGCGCACTCGAAACGTGCCGTATTTCCTTGGCACTATGCGTTATGCTATTTGTTTACGGCTTTTATGGTCTTTGTAGACCCGTCTGGTTTTCATTTGTTTGTTCATTTTCTGAGCCTTTGCGTATTTATAGGGAAATCGGTGCTTAAGAAATCCTCCGTTTATATAGCCAGTTTTACGGGATTGCTTAATTTTTTGGTGTCGGCACTCGTACGGTATGTGGAAGCGCGTGATAGTGCTGAGCCTGTAAAAAGAAACCTATCCCCAACAACGGTCAATTACATAAAAGGCGTATTGTTGAGCAGTGTACTTCTTGTATTGTTTGCCTTCCTATATCAAAATGCCAATCCGGTTTTTGAAGAACTTGTTCAGGGAATCGATCTTAGTTTTTTTAGTTTCCAATGGGCCTTTTTTACCCTGCTTGGATACCTCTTATTTTTAAACTTGCTTACGCCGTACGCCCCCCGAGAAGTATTGGAGTATGATTTGGAGAAGGGAAATGAACTGGTCGCCCCCAGTATGCCTTTTAGTGGGGTGGCGATAAAAGAACTCGAAAAGGAACGTACCCTGGGTACCATGGTTTTTGGGGCACTGAATATCTTATTGATTTTCTTTCTGATCACTGATTTTATGTACTTGGTGCAAGCTACTTCGCGCAGTTACTCAGGCTATTCAGACTCTGTACATCAAGGAGTGTATGCCCTGGTTTTATCGTTCGTGATGGCTCTTGTTCTAATTCTTTATTTCTTTAGGGGAAACCTTAATTTTTATGAAAGAAACAGTTCTTTAAAAAAACTGTGTTATGGCTGGATTTTCCTGAACCTTCTATTGGTAGCCAGTACATGCTATAAAAACTGGGAGTATGTTTCTGCCTTAGGGTTTACCTATAAGCGTATTGGGGTATTTATATACCTGATCTTGACGCTGGTTGCTTTGGTCACTGCCTATCTGAAGGTAGCGCAGTTAAAAAACTTTATGTACCTGTTTCGAATGAATACGGCAAGTTTGTTCGCACTCTTGATCGTAGCGACAGCTGTGCCCTGGAATCGAACGATTACTTGGTACAACTTAAACCAATTGGAACAGCCAGATATTCAGTACTTATTGCAGTTGGGGGATAGCACGATGCCACTTTTACATTCCTATTCTAAGAAAGAAGGCAGCTATCTGATTTTGGAACAAGAGGAAGCAATTAAAGATGGCTATGCACGGTATCAAAAGGAACAGACCGGAAGAACCTGGCAAGAAATTACCCTGTATCGACTGACTAAAACCGAAGCGCAATGAATTCATATTTCCGTTATGGTCTTCTTCGAACTGTGGTCTATTTTATGATGGGCAATGTGCTGGCAAATAATCTGGTATTGCTCTTTTACCTGGAATGGGAGCAGGGAGCTATTTTGATATTGGGTACGGCCATCATCCTCTTTTTTGCATTCTTGGGATTGCTGGGTTCCTTGGCAATTGGGCTAAGGGCGTTGATCGGTTTTCGAAATTTGGGTATCCATGTAACTCCTTTGTTCTTACTACTCTTAAATCTACCATTAAATAGCTGGTACGTGTATGTATTGCACCAAGCCAACTAATGATTCTATAAATTAAATTATGAACTGAATTAGACACATCTATGAAACGCTTTTTTTTCTCTTTTGATACGGTACACTGGAATGTGGCGATGGCCATTGGTTTCAATATGCTATTGTTGTTATTTCGAATTGGGGTCACCCATAGCTTTTTTTATAGCTTTTTGGTATGGAATTTATTCTTGGCGGCCGTTCCCTACGGTCTTAGCCGTTTAATGATTGCGACCAACAAAAAACAAGGCTCTAAGATGGGGTGGTTCTATGTTGGGTTCGTATGTTGGCTGTTATTTTTCCCGAACAGTCCATATATCATAACCGATTTGGTGCACCTGCATAATGAGCGCTCCTACCTTTTATGGTATGATCTCTTTCTGGTATTTATTTTTGCCTTCAATGGTCTTTTACTGGGCATGCTTTCTTTGATGGATATACAGCAACTATTGCTTGCCCGCTTTTCGCGAAAGGCTAGCCGGGCCATATTATTTTGTTGTTGTTTTCTTGCAGGTTACGGAATTTATCTCGGGCGGTTTTTGCGTTTTAATTCCTGGGATGTCTTCTCCAAACCGATAGTGCTTTTACGGCAAATAGCGTATAGTACAACAGACCTAAAGACCTGGTACATTACCTTGGCGTTCGGAGGGTTTCTATGGATTTTGTTTTCGTTGTCGCAATCGATTCGAGCGAAGCGTGTGGTTTCGATCAACAACAATCATGGTTGATTTCCGACTCAAAATCGGCTTTGATAAGGTGCAGGTACTTGGCGGGTGTTTTTTCGGAAAGGGTGATGCGTTTCGAAATCATGTTCACGTCAAAATGAAAGCAGGAAAAGTCTCCTTTGCATTCATTATCGACCCGATCTAATAAGAAGCGAGTAATTTTAGGGCGAAGGCTGTATTCAAGATCAACGCAAAATCGTTTGAGTTGCTCATCTTTGCCTTCTTTTAGAATCCAGTTGAATTTCACCTTTCCGTTTTTAAAAGCTTCTCAATATAAGATAATTACACAAGCTTGGCCGTAGATAGGGGGCAGGTTTAATTAACAAAAATGAATTTTTTGTTGAAAAGTTGT
>CALIIC010000117.1 GCA_938020445.1 uncultured Flavobacteriaceae bacterium
TGATGTGCTGCTTGCCTACCTTCGGAAATGGCCCAAACAATCAATGATTGGCCCCTTCGTTGGTCACCAGCAACAAATACACCTGGTACGTTGGTTTTGTAGTCTTTTTCAGAAGCCTTGATATTGGTTCTTGGATCGGCCTCCAATCCAAATTGGTCTGCCAAGGTCATCTCCGAACCGGTGAAACCAAGCGCTAATAGGGCTAAATCGCACTTCCATTCTTTTTCCGTTCCTTCCACTTCTTTTAAAAGGGGGCGTTTGCCTTCTTGTGGTACCCATTCGACTTCTGCAGTTACCAATCCGGTTAAATTTCCGGCCTTGTCACCTATAAACTTCTTGGTAGAAATACTGAAAAAACGTTCGGCTCCTTCTTTATGGGAAGAGCTGGTTCGTAAACGCATCGGCCAAAAAGGCCAAGGTTGTCCTTCGGGTCTTTCGGAAGTTCCCATTGGCATAATTTCAAAGTTTGATACCGATTTGGCACCATGTCTAAAAGAAGTGCCAATACAATCCGATCCGGTATCACCACCGCCAATCACGATTACATCTTTGTCTGTTGCCACTAATTCGTTTTCAAATGCGGTAACACCGGCTACCCGGCGGTTGTTCTGCGGAAGAAAATCCATGGCCTGTACCACTCCTTTTAAATCAGCCCCCTCGATCGGAAGGTTTCTGCGAACGGTGGCGCCACCACAAAGTACTACGGCGTCAAAATCGGTCTTGAGTGCATCTGCTTTAATATCTACGCCAACATGCACCCCACATTTGAAAGTAATACCTTCTTCTTCCAACACTTGCAATCGGCGATCTATTACTTGTTTTTCCATCTTAAAATCTGGAATACCATAGCGTAGTAATCCGCCGGGTTTTTCATCTCGTTCGAAAACGGTCACCGAATGGCCGGCACGATTTAATTGTTGTGCGGCGGCCAAGCCAGCAGGACCTGAACCGATTACGGCGATTTTTTTATCGGTTCTCTTTTCAGGGGGTGTCGCTTGTACCCATCCTTCCTTGAAGGCCGTTTCAACAATATTCTTTTCAATATTTTCGATAGAAACAGGATCTTCATTGATTCCCAATACACACGCTTCCTCACATGGGGCGGGACATAAACGACCGGTAAACTCAGGAAAATTATTGGTCGAATGTAGAATGGCTGCCGCCTTCTCCCACTTACCACGGTACACCGCATCATTGAAATCAGGTATCAGATTGCCCAAAGGGCACCCACTATGACAGAAGGGAATGCCACAGTCCATGCATCTTGCTCCTTGGTCTTTAAGCTCTTTTTTTTCTAAAGGAACCGTAAATTCATTGTAGTGCTTTAAGCGTTCTTCCACTGGGGTGTACGCCTCTACTTTTCTATCGAATTCCAAAAATCCTGTTGTCTTTCCCATCTCTCGATTTATGTAGTTTGTAGTTTTTCATTTTCCAAGCGAATCAATGCCTGGCGATATTCTTCTGGAAATACTTTTACGAAGTCTTTCAAGCAAGTGTCCCAGTCCTCTAGAATACGCTGTGCCAATGGGCTCATTGTATAGTTGTAATGACTTTCGATCAATTCTTTTAATTGTTGAATGTCTTTGTCCTCTTCTACCGGTAATAGGTTAAGGCCTTCTGTACTGCATCGAGTCTTAAAGGTGTTGTTTTTGTCATATGCATAGGCGATTCCACCACTCATACCGGCACCAAAGTTTCTTCCTACTTCCCCGAGAATCACTGCGACACCTCCTGTCATATATTCGCAACCGTGGTCTCCAATGCCTTCAACGACTGTTTTAGCGCCTGAGTTTCGTACGCAGAAACGTTCGCCTGCTTTTCCATTTATATATGCTCTACCAGCAGTAGCACCGTATAAGGTAACGTTCCCTGTAATGACGTTGTCTTCGGGAACGATGGTGCTTTTGTCCGGTACTTTGATGACCAATTTTGCCCCCGAGAGTCCTTTTCCTAAGTAATCGTTGGTATTTCCGTTTACGGTGAGGGTAAGGCCCCGTGTTGCAAATGCCCCAAAACTTTGACCCGCTGATCCGGTAAAATTCAATCGTAGCGTATTAATGGGGAGTCCTTGAGCTCCATAAATTTTGGAAATTTCATTGCTAATAATAGCACCTACGGCGCGGTCTGTATTCCCGATAGGGAAATCGAGGGTCAATTTTTCCTTTCTAAAAAGGGAAGGGTTTGCTTTTTCAATAATCTCGAACTCGATAGATTTATGTATGTCGTGTTCTTGCTTTTGAGTATTGTATAATTTAGTGCCGGAAGGTACGTCTACCTGATGTAAAATAGGGGTAAGGTCGATACCGGCAGACTTGTAATGATCAATGGCCTTATTACGGTCTAGTTTTTGTACTTGCCCTACCATTTCATCTACGGTCCTAAACCCGAGCTGCGCCATGATCTCTCGCAGTTCCTGTGCTACGAAATACATATAATTCACCACGTGTTCCGGCTTGCCTTCGAATTTTTTTCGCAATTCCGGGTTCTGGGTTGCAATTCCCACAGGACAGGTGTTTAAATGACATACCCGCATCATAATACAGCCCGAAGCGACCAAAGGGGCGGTGGCAAAGCCAAATTCTTCGGCTCCCAGCAAGCATGCTATGGCTACATCGCGCCCTGTCTTTAATTGCCCATCGCATTCTAGTACGATTCGGTTTCTCAGGTCGTTCATGACCAATGTTTGCTGTGCTTCTGCAATGCCGAGCTCCCATGGAAGTCCAGCATGCTTTAAGGACGTTAGCGGTGACGCTCCCGTTCCTCCATCAAAACCGGAGATAAGAACTACATCTGCTTTCGCTTTTGAGACACCTGCTGCGACGGTTCCTACTCCTACCTCCGAAACGAGTTTAACATTTACACGTGCTTCTCGGTTGGCAGATTTAAGATCGAAAATTAATTGTGATAAATCCTCTATGGAGTAGATATCGTGATGCGGCGGTGGCGAAATCAAACCTACATAAGGTGTTGAATTTCTAGTTTTAGCAATGGCCGGATTTACTTTGGGTCCCGGTAATTGTCCGCCTTCTCCGGGTTTTGCACCCTGAGCCATTTTTATTTGGATCTCTTGTGCGTTGGTCAGGTAATCGGAAGTTACGCCAAATCGTCCCGATGCAACTTGTTTAATGGCACTATTGCGCCAATCGCCCGTTGCATTTTTATAAAAACGGTCCGAATCTTCCCCGCCTTCGCCAGAGTTGCTTTTTCCGCCAATACGGTTCATGGCGATCGCAAGATTTTCATGTGCTTCTTTACTAATGGATCCATAAGACATGGCCCCGGTCTTGAAACGTTTTACAATTTCGGTCCATGGTTCCACCTCCTCAATGGGAATCGGGTCATAGTTCGAAAATTCGAACAACCCACGAATCGTCATTAGACTTTTAGATTGCTTGTTTACCATCGCGGCAAATTCCTTGTAGGTATTCGGTTCGTTGTTTCGAACTGCTTTTTGAAGCTTTGCAATTGAAAGTGGGTTGAACATATGCTTTTCCCCATCCCTACGCCAGCGGTATTCACCGCCCATTTCAAGGTCTAGGTCGGCGGCAACAGTTTTCTTGCTAAAGGCTTTGGCATGTCGCTTGGCAATTTCCTTCTCAATTTGGTAAAGGCCGATTCCCTGTATCCGTGTAGGCGTATTTGGGAAGTATTTATCTACTACCGTTGTATTGATTCCGATACATTCGAAAAGCTGAGAGCCACGATACGAATTCAAGGTCGAAATCCCGATCTTGTTCATGACCTTAAGAATGCCCTTGCCAATGGCTTTGTTGTAATTTTTGATTGCCTCATCGAAGGTAAACTCCGTAATCTCTAACTCCTCGATTTGCTCTGCGATTATTTCATTCACCAAATACGGGTTGATGGCACTAGCGCCAAATCCGAACAAGAGGGCGAAATGGTGCACCTCACGAGGTTCTGCTGATTCGATTATTACACTGAGCTTAGAACGCTTTCCTAGTTGTTGCAATCCGCTATTCACAAAAGAACAAGCAAGCAATGCCGGAATAGGAGCCATTTTTTCATTAACATTCCTATCTGAAAGGATAATGATATTGGTGCCCAGGTCTATTTCTTTGACCGCCTGTTCCAAAATATGTTGCAGAGCATCTTCAAGGCCATTATATCCGCTTTCAATTTCATAAAGCATGGATAGGGAAGTCACTCGGTAATCGGGACTGGCATCGTAATTCTTTATCTTATCCAAGTCCTCCTTGGAGATGACCGGATTTTGAATTTTTAGTTTTCTACAGTGTAGCTCGCTAAAATCAAAAATGTTTTGGTCACTGCCCAAAGTGAGACTAATATCGGTAATCAATTCTTCTCGAATACCATCGAGAGGTGGGTTGGTCACCTGAGCGAAAAGTTGCTTGAAATAATTGTAGATCAGTTGAGGCCTTTCGGACAAAACGGCAATTGGCGTATCAGAGCCCATGGAACCTATCGGTTCTTTTGCGGTCTTGCTCATGGGCAAGATAATCGTGTTCAGGTCTTCGAGCGTATAGCCAAAGACCGATTTTCTTTTCTCCAAGGACGACTCGCCTAAAAATAAGGGGCAATCATTGTAAGGAATATCCGCAAGGTGTACCAAATTCTTGTCAAGCCATTTTTTGTAGGGATGTCGTTTGGCAATGTCTTCTTTAATTTCCTCGTCGTTTACAATACGACCTTCCAGCATATTTACCAGAAACATCTTTCCCGGTTCAAGACGGCCGTGAAATTCAACATTCTCAGGAGCAATATCGACTACACCCGTTTCTGATGACATGATTACATACCCATCTTTGGTGACGGAATACCTAGAGGGTCGCAGTCCGTTTCTGTCCAATACAGCACCGATATAGTTTCCATCGGTGAAAGGAATGGAAGCAGGTCCGTCCCAAGGCTCCATCATACACGAATGGTATTCGTAGAACGCTCTTTTGGCTTCCGACATTTCGTTGTTTTTCTCCCAAGCTTCCGGTACCAGGATCATCATGACTTCGGGAAGGGAGCGTCCCGTCATCAGCAACAGTTCTACGACCATATCCATAGTGGCCGAATCTGATTTTCCGGGCAATATGATTGGGAGAACATTTTTTATTTCTTCGCCAAACCAATCGCTTTCCAGCAATTCCTGTCTAGACCGCATGCGGCTGACATTGCCACGAAGGGTGTTGATTTCCCCATTATGGCACATATAGCGAAAAGGTTGCGCCAAATCCCAAGTGGGGAAGGTGTTGGTAGAGAAACGTTGGTGTACCAAGGATAACCGGGTAACCACTCTCGGGTCCATCAAATCTTTATAATAGAGGCTAATGTCTTTTGGCATTAACAAGCCCTTAAAGATGATAATCTTTGTAGAAAGGCTGGGGACATAGAAAAATTTACTCTCGGAGAGTTTGGAAGCCAAAATCGTATGCTCGGTCACCTTTCTGGCGATGAACATCTTAAGATTAAAATCAAACTCGTCTTGCGTATCGGTTGCTTTCGCAATGAAAAGCTGTTTTACAAACGGTTCTGTTTCCATGGCAATTCGACCGGGAATGGAACGGTTTACGGGAACATCGCGCCATCCAAGTAGTTGCAGTCCTTGCTTTTGTATGTTTTCTTCAAAAATAGCCGTACAAAAATCGCGCTGGTTTTCTTTTTGCGGTAGGAAAACGTTGCTAACGGCATACTGGCCTGGTTCTGGTAGATCAAAAGTGCATTCGTCTTGAAAGAAGTCATGTGGAATATCAATTAAGATTCCCGCTCCATCACCGGTTTTTCCATCAGCACTTACTGCACCTCGGTGTTCTAGTTTGTCAAGAATCTCTAGCGCCTTGTGGATGATATCATTTGATTTTTTACCCTTTAGGCTACAAATGAATCCAGCTCCGCAGTTATCATGCTCAAATTCCGGTAGGTACAACCCTTGCTTCTTCAACGTCATAATATTATGGTATTTCCTCAAAAATATAGTTTTATCTGAATTATAATCAGTGTTTTAGTCTAAATCAAATAAAAAAACCAACGTTTCAAATAAAACCTTGAAAAATGTGTAAATATGAATTTTTGGGTAGGCTAATTTATGATTCCCGCAAAACGGGGGTTTAAAAAAGTCTAATAGCTTGTTTTGAAGGGGTCTGAGGTGTTGAAAGCTATTTTTGAGTCTTAGAAGGTTATTTTATGCAGGGTGCAGGGTTTATTTTGTTTAAAAAAGAGAAACACCCCCTATTTTTTAGGGGGTGTTGTGAATTACGGAATTTTGTAGGCGGTCCTGGCCGAAAAAATAACTGCCTTTTTAATAATTTGATACTAGAAAGTGCCAGGAGAAAATACTAATCCCTTAAAATACTTCTAGAGATTACTATTTTTTGTATTTCCGAGGTGCCTTCATAGATTTGAGTGATTTTGGCATCGCGCATCAAACGTTCAACATGGTAGTCTTTAACAAACCCGTTTCCTCCATGAATTTGTACCGCTTCAACAGCCGTTTCCATGGCCACTTGGGAGGCGTATAACTTTGCCATTGCCCCTGAAAGGTCATAGTTGAATCCATTGTCTTTATCCCAGGCTGCTTTATAGACCATATGTCTGGCCGCAGCAATCTGTGTATGCATATCTGCCAATTTAAAGGCGATGGCTTGGTGATTGCTAATTTCTGTTCCAAACGCTTTGCGTTCTTTTGAATATTTAAGTGCCAGTTCATAGGCCCCGGCAGCGATACCGAGTGCTTGGGCAGCAATGCCTATTCTGCCACCCGCCAACGTCTTCATTGCGAACTTAAAACCAAAACCATCCGCTCCGATACGATTTTCTTTGGGTACCTTCACATCATTGAAATTAAGTGAATGTGTATCACTTCCTCGAATACCAAGTTTATTTTCCTTTGGTCCAATTTCAAATCCGGGCATTCCTTTTTCAACGATTAGGGCATTGATGCCTTTATGTCCTTTTTCCCTATCGGTCTGTGCTATTACAAGGTATATTTCTGCCGAGTTCCCATTGGTGATCCAGTTTTTGGTTCCGTTTACCACATAATGATCCCCTTTGTCGATCGCGGTGGTTTTTTGAGAAGTTGCGTCGCTCCCTGCCTCGGGTTCCGAGAGGCAAAACGCACCAATGACTTCGCCAGAGGCCAACCTAGATAGGTATTTTTGTTTTTGTTCTTCGGTTCCATACGTTTCAAGTCCGTAGCATACAAGGGAATTGTTTACCGATACGACCACGGAAGCTGACGCATCTACCTTGGAAAGTTCTTCCATAGCGATGACATATGACAGGGTATCCATGCCGCTTCCATTGTATGCAGGATCTACCATCATTCCAAGAAATCCGAGTTCTCCCAATTTTTTGATTTGTTCGGCTGGAAACCGTTGTTCGTCATCCCGTTCGATTACGCCGGGCAATAATTCATTTTGG
>CALIIC010000118.1 GCA_938020445.1 uncultured Flavobacteriaceae bacterium
AAACCAACGGTCTTGCTTATAGAGGATAGTATAGACGTTGTTACCTATATAACCGACTGTCTAAAGGACCAATGGAACGTAGCGGTAGCCCATGATGGCAAAGAAGGGATCGAAAAGGCATTGGAGCTGGTCCCCGATATCATATTGACCGATCTGATGATGCCCAACGCGGATGGATACGAGGTACTATCAAGTTTAAAGACCAACGAATGTACAAGCCATATTCCTATTGTACTCCTAACGGCCAATGTACAGGAAGCCACCCGTTTGGAAGCCTATAAAAAAGGGGCCGATTCCTACCTTACAAAACCGTTCGACAAAACCGAACTCCTGGTGGTGCTGCAAAAATTAGTGGATCAACGAAGGGCCCTACAAAAACGGTACAGTATGCACCAACCGTTTTATGATTCCCTCGGAATGCTACCGGGAAAAGAAGATGATTTTGTGAATAGGTTGGAAGCATTGGTTTTGCAGAACATTACGGATAGCACCTATGGCATACAAGCGATTTGTAAAGATCTGGGCATGGGCCGTACACAACTGCACAACAAGATAAAGGCCATCACGGGAATCTCCACTTCAAATTTTATACGTTCGATACGATTAAAAAAAGCCAAGCATCTGCTTCAATACTCCGATCTATCAATTGCCGAAATTGCTTATGATGTAGGATTTAATCATGCAAACTACTTCACTAAATCGTTCACAAAAGAATTTGGGGTAACACCGAGGGGTTTAAGAGGGTAAAAAAAAACGATACTATTGTTCGTACAATTTCCCACCATAAAAATTTCATTATCAATTGTTTATTTAAATAAATAGCCATTTATCCCCTCTCACTTCCGAACAATAGTTTCTTTTTTTTTTTAGAAAATCAATAATTTCTTTTTCGCGAACAATACTCGCATTGCTCAACTTACCATTAACATAATTTTAGTACGACAAAACACCTTAATTAATCTTACAAAAACTGATGACATGTTAAGAGCAATTGATTTTACCGTTGCGGGTGGTTCTGAAAACAGTGCAATGAACAATAAATATGCAAGGTTGGCAAATTCCCTAAAAAAAGAACAAAAATTAAACAAGCGGTTACGGGAAATGAATTATTCCCTTGAGCGGTTTCTAACCATCATCGCCCATGATCTAAGAGCGCCATACAATACGATGTTGGGATATTGTACTATTTTGACCGATAATTTTGACTCTTTTAATCGAGAAAAAATCAAGGAATACTTAGTTAATCTACATGAGTCTGCAAATTGGAATTATCAACTAACACAAAATTTACTAGAATGGACCGCAATTCAGCGAGGAAGTATACAATTGAACAAACAAGAAGTGAATTTAAAAGAACTCATTGATCAGTTGATTTACACATACCAAAAGATAGCGGAAGAAAAGGAGATTGAGTTCATTAGTCACTGTCCTGACACTTTAGTAGAAATGCTAGACAAAAACGTTGCCACTTCCGTTCTGTCAAATTTGGTCGTTAATTCCCTGAAATTCACTCAAAAAGGAGGAACCGTCGCTATAAAAGCAAATAAAAGAAACGAACAGATTGAGTTTACAGTTACCGATAATGGAATAGGGATGTTTCCTTCAGTCGCTGAAAACCTATTTAAATTAAGCCATATCACATCCACAGCAGGAACTATAGATGAACCTGGTACCGGTTTAGGTTTAATTTTGTGTAAAGAACTACTGAGTCTTCATGATGGGGAAATTCAAATAAAAAGTAAAGTGGGACAAGGAACCCGAGCCCTCGTGTATTTTAACCATCCTAACTAACTACTCACCTACTTAATACATCTTGAAAATGGAAACATTCAACAGCGTAATCATTGAAGATAATAAAACCCATAGTGAAATACTAAAGTTTTATTTGTCAAAATCCTGCAGTGAGATTAATATTATTGGTGAGGTTCGTACAGTTCCCGACGCCCTAAAAATACTGGAAGAAACAAGACCACATATTATTTTTCTTGACTTAGAATTACAAGGGCAGAGTTCTTTTGAAATTTTAGAACAGTCAACAAACCTAGAAAACACCGAAATCATAATTATCAGTTCACATCCAGAGTATGCCCTAAAGGCCTTTAAACATTTAGCAACGGATTATGTTATAAAACCTATTTCCTTAGAGCGGTTAATCCTTGCAATTAAAAAAGCGAAGAATAACATCGAACTAAAAACACTGGCATCGTCAAAAAATAAGGATGAAAGTAAAAATGGAATCATGCAATTGGCCATTGCTTCAACAGAAACAGTTGAAATAATAACAGTAGATAAGATTCTATATCTAGAGTCCGATGGCAGATACACCATATTTCATTTGGCAGACAACACGACAAGAATCGCAAGTAGGAATTTGGGGGAATATGCCGATTTATTAAGCCATAATAACTTTTTTAGAATCCATCATTCTATTTTAGTGAATATGAATCATGCCATTAATATTTATAAAAAAGATGGTGGTTACATTGAAATAAGCTCAAAAAAGTTTTTGCCGATTTCGAAGCGGAAAATGCCCTCTTTGTATAACTTCCTACGTTTAAAATAGGTTTTTGTTCTTTATACAGGGTACCGTTGTAACCATCGCAGGCCCAAGCCCCTGAAAAGGCCGCAAAAATCGGAAACGTACGATCCGAATTTCAGGTATCCACTATTAGGGTACCAACTTGGCAATTGCACCTACCCATGGATGATTCTTTTAAAGAAAATACTTCCGGAAGGACCTACAACCCATAATCATACGGCAATCCCATCTTGATCAAGAACATAACATATCTTAAGGAAAGGAGCTTTGTACAACGAAACGACCGTTTCCCGACCTAAGCCCGGGCATGTTCATGTTTTCCTTAGCAGCTTTTTGATGTCGTTTACAAGACGTTCCATTTCGGCATCATCCGTACCATTGTATACCCCGCGAATCTGTTTTTCGGTATCTACCAATATAAAATTAGGGGTATGGATAAAATCTTGCAAGCCGCCATCCCCTTCACTTACTACTGCGAAATAACTTTTGCGCGCCAGGTTATAGATGTGTTTTTTATCACCTGTGGTAATATTCCATTTCGGAGCAATCGCCCCATGTTTATCCGCATATTTTTTCAGTATGGGAATGCTATCCAATTCGGGTGTTACCGACATAGACAGTAGTTTCACTACCTCCTCTTCTAGAAACAATTGCTGTAGCTTCGCCATGTTATTCGACATGACAGGGCAGATACTAGGGCAGCGTGTAAAAAAGAAATCGGCCACATAAATCGAATTTTCATATGCAACTTGCGTAATGCGGTCCCCCTCCTGGTTTAGAAGTTCAAAATCGGCAACTGTATGGTCTTCTACCATACCTTGTAAGGAAACATCGACCAGTTCGGGATGGAAATCCGCGGGATTGTAAACAGGTAGTTCTTCTGTAACCGATCGCTTGTAATAGCCGAAAGCCGCTATTACAATAGCGACCAACACCAGCAGCACAGGTATTTTAGGGAGTCTCATTGGATGATTTCTTTGCTATTAAATGATTGTTGCCTACAAAATGGAGGTATCGATGTCTATATCGGCATGTTCCCAGGCTGTATCAAACTCTTTTTGTATAACCGCTGCTTCCTCGGTTTTTCCTTGTGCCTTCAGACTTTGGTATAGGCCCATTAAGGACCAGCCATTTTGACGAAGTATCTCCAAGTCTTCTTTGAATATTTTTTCGGCCTTCTTGAACTTTTTTGCCTTCAAAAGTACTGCCCCCAAATTTTGCCGTGTTGGAATATGCCAAGCAGCGGGCTCTGTATAGGTGAGCTCATCCTCAAATGCAACGGCCTTTTCCAAATGTGCTATGGCTTTCCCAACCTCCCCTTTTAAAGCTGCCAATTCGCCGGCCACCACTTCATAGGCGATATTGGCCGCGTGTATGGAGGCGTTGTTGGCGGTAGCCACCAGGGTCTCCAATTCCGGGTCGTTTTGAAGTGTGTTAATAGCATCCAATTCCTCTTGGGCTTCCTTTGGGTTCCCTTTGCGAATGAAAGCAATGCCCCTGGCATAGTGCCGTATTAAATTCAGGTGCTTTATTTCGGGATTTGGAGCGGGAATGGTCAAAATTTCGTTCCATTTTCCAAAGCGTGTATAGGCCAACAAAGGGGTCGCCGCAAAATCCTGTAAAAAAGGCAGTGTCGCCAATTCGCCCGTCGGCACTTTCTCCGCGGTCTTCTTCGCCGCGTCAATGGCAATGTCACTGGCGCCCAATAAGCTTGCCGATGACCAAAGAAAATGGATGTTGTGTGGATAATAAGCGAGTGGATACAGTCCTTGGGCAAAGCATTGGGCGATATAGTCCTCATCTGCTTGGATTGCCACTTGGTTTACCTTCACAGCGTCCAAATACCGGCCTACCCGAATGTAAATGTGGGAGGGCATGTGTACAATATGCCCGGCCCCTGGCATCAAGGTGACCAATTTATCGGCACTGGCCACGCCCATATCCGGATAGGGCAGCTCCACCATATGAATGAAGTAGTGATGCCCTCCTGGATTCTCCGGTTCCAATTGCATGGCCTTTTCAAGCGCCGCTTTGGCTTCATTGATGTTCGGCGATGGGTTCCCATCCGTATCCCAATAGTTCCAAGGCACCGTATTCATTACCGCTGCCGCATATAAAATTTGAATGTTCGCATCTTGGGGAAACTGCTTCACCACTTTGGCCATAGCCTGCATATAAGCCTTATTCAGTTCAGTAACATCTGCAGTAACATCTTGGCTATACCTTTCAGAAAGTGCTTCTATTAGTGCCTGTTCTTTTACGGTCGCTTGGGGTACTAATTCTCGAGCCTTTCCCATTGCCTCGTTGATTTTATTCTTGCGTGCTTCATCGGGCAAGGGGTCATTTATATTGGGGCCCAAGGCAAACGCCTGACCCCAATAGGCCATGGCCGAACCGGGATCCAGTCTTGCCGCCTCCATAAACGAACGATGCCCCTCCGCATGATTGAAGGCATAGGATAATTTTACCCCTTGGTCAAAAAATGCCTGCGCTCTTTCATTTTCCGTAGAAATAGCGAAATGCAGATTGCCTAGATTCTCGAATAGCGGTGAAATTTGTTGGGTAGTGTCTCCCACATCCAACAGAAACTTCGTGGGGGTACATTTTATAAAACTGAAAGAGGCTTTCTGAAAATTACCTCCTTGATCTGCATTGGAATTTTTGGTCACAAAATGAACCAATATCAAAAGGGATATGGCTCCTATACCTACAGCTGTTTTTGTTTTCATATTATTTATCCTAAGACTGTTGCATGTACTTTTTGGCCTCTTTTATTTCTGGTCGACTACTATCAATCTTTTTTGTCAGCGCTAATAATTGCTTGAAATACTGAGTCGCTTTTTCCTTATTCCCCGTTTCTTTTGCGGCAATTGCGGCACCATAAAGACCGTTGAATCTATTGGGGTGTCCTTTCAAATTTACTTCATATGCCGTTAATGCTTCTTTTGGTTTGTTTAATTCCAATAACATATCGCCCAATAACTCATCTGCAGGAACTACTTCACCGGGGGTTACCGGGTGTTTACTGGTTTTACTCTCTAAATCGGCCGCTTTCCGCATCCATAGAAGTGCGGTTGCTTGCTCTCCCTTTGCCAAAGAAACCCAAGCTTTAGCGGCATGTACCTGCACATTTACCTGCGCCGCCTTGTATGCTTCTTTTGCATCTATAAGATTTTGATGCAATGTTTCCAGTATTTTCAGTTCCTTCTCCGCAGCTACCGCATTGTTGGTACGTGCGAACCCGAGTGCCTTGCCAAAATGAAGCAATGCAGTTTCCCATGGCAATTCTTGCCAAGGAAAATTAATCGAAGGAAATTCCAATTTGGAAGCCTTCTCCCATGCTTTGTTCTCCAATGCCATTCGAACCGGAATAGCCGTTAGGGCATAGGTAGCCGCAAAATGATCTTTTGGAAATACTTCGTGTACCTCGCTCATTTCCAAAGCCAACTTCCTCGCCGACGCGTTATCGCCTTCTTGCAAGTATGCATACACCAAATAGTCGACGGCATGCACTTCTTGGGCCCAAGTTGCGTTCGGGTTAACGCTTTCTGCATAACAAGTGGCGGATGAAGCCGAATTTATATTGGTTTTAATCGATTCTTGCCAAAGCCCCAATCTGGTAAAAATATGGGAAGGCATGTGTTGCGCATGGGCCGAGGCCGGTGCAATTTCGGCATACCGTCTAGCGGTAGCAAGCGCTTTTGACGCCAATTCCGGGTAATCGTAATTATGAATGATATAATGGGCGATCCCCGGGTGATTGGGCTTTTCAACAAAAAGATCTTCCAATATCTTCCCTGATTTTTTTTGTCTTGCATAGGTTTTATCCTTGGGGTCCGCAGCCGCTCGTATGGCCAAGGCATAGAAAACGGCCGCCTCGGTATCCCCTTTGTGTTTGTTGTATAAATTCGCCATTTTCTGCTCGTACAATCGCTGCCTGGTACGTTGGTCCGTTGATTCCCAATCCTCATAAAAAACACTTATAGCGTCCAGATAATCCTTTTCCAAATCAGATTTGGGAAGGGTATTCGCTATTTTCAAGAGTTGTTTTCCTTTCTCCAGATAACCGAGGTCGGCCTGCATCCATAACGAATGAAAAATACTCATAGAAACACCCCAGTAGGCCATTGCGCAGTCAGGATCCATGTCAATGACCTGTACAAATGCTTTTTCGGCTTCCGCATATTCAAACGAATGCAAGAGCGAAAGCGCCAAATCAAAGATTTCTCTTGTTTCGTAGCTACAGGAAAGGGAAAAATCGACCTCCCCAAAGCTTTCCGTACTGCAAAGCAACAATGCGCCCCTTTTTAGGTCAATCGTTGCAAGGGCCGGATTTGGCGTTTTATTCTTACAGCCAACAAAGAGGAAGAGGAAGAGGATGATCAAAACAAAATAAGAAAGGGTAACGCGCATATCATTTTAGTTAGTGATGGTTCATTTTTAAATCTACTACGGCCGGCACTTATGGTGTTTTTGCGGCAACTACCTCCAGTTCAATCAAAGGGGCTAGGGCAAACAGCATCCGAGCAACTAGCATTGCTAGTTTTTAGATTTCGTTCTTTGCCAAAGGCGAATGGTGTTCGTGAACAATTTTCCACCCCTTATCCGTCTTCAAGAACAATAGTGTGATTTGGTCATTTACAACGACAAGGTCTTCCCCGAACTTCAGGTGAAAATCAGAATGAAAGGTTACATTGGCGACCTCACCGTACACGGCGATCTGCATATCTTTTGCATCAAATTTCACTACTTCGGTGACACCCCCAAAAACGGTCCGCTCAAAATCCTCATTGGCCTTGCCACCATTCCTTGGTTCGCCCTTTTTAAATTCGGTAAACTTGGGACCATAGGCATGAAAGGAAATCAGGTTGTCCATATCGCCATCTTTCAGACTTTGGGCAATCGCAGCAAACGTTTCAATTATTTCCTGTTGTGCTTCTGGAAACGCTTCATTTAATAAGTCCATTTGAACCGGGGTCACTGCTGCCTTTTCTTTCTTTTGGGCACTCCCTATGGCTAGAAATCCGAAAATCATTAGTTGAATTATGTTTGTTTGTGTTCTCATAATTTGGTCTTTAATTGGTTGTTATTCGTGACGATCATTATTACTGTTGTTTGCGAACGTTGCTTAAGGTCTCGCCTCAAGGATTAGATTAAATGGCGTCTCCATGGCTCGTTTGAATCCTGAAAACCCACCCTTGGTAATGACTTCCTTTAATCTTTTTTCCCCGGCTTGCGCGCCCAGCGCCAACCCTACTTCCTGGTTTAGGGAACAAGGGGTGCACAGCATGGTTGAAAAAGCGTAAAAAGCTCTTCCTACGGGGTTAAGGTTTTCTTCCAACGTATCTTTTGCAAAGGGCTCCACTACCATTAACGTGCCATCCGATTTTAACGCTGCCTTTGTATGAGTGCAAGCCCCAACAGGGTCTCCCATATCATGAAGGCAATCGAAAAAGGCAATGAAATCGTAATCGGTACCTGGAAAATCTTTGGCGGTCGCTACTTCAAAAGAGATATTGGCAACCCCTGCCGTGGCTGCCCGTTCTTTGGCTTGTTCGATGGATGCGGCATGAAAATCAAATCCGATAAAAGAAGAATTGGGAAATGCTTTTGCCATGATGATGGTAGAAGCGGCATGTCCGCAGCCCACGTCGGCCACTTTTGCCCCTTTTTCCAATTTTTCAACTAGGCCCTCCATAGACGGAAGCCAACTGGAAATCAAATTTCCTTCGTAGGAAGGGCTAAAGAACTTTTCGGTTCCGCAGAAGAGGCAATTGCTATGGTCGCCCCAAGAAACACCCTCGCCCGATTGAAAGGCCTTTTCTATTTTGGGTTCGTCGTGATACACCGAAGCAATGGCATAAAAAGCCCCGGTCATAAAAACAGGACTTTCCCTATTTCCAAAAACCATGGCTTGCTCCGGGGTCATAGAGAATTTTTGGGTGTGGGCATCGTATTGCACATAGCCCGAAGCTGCCTGAGCCGACAGCCATTCCCGAATATACCTCTCCGCAGTATCGGTCTTGTTCGCCAATTCGTTTGAGGACAAAGGTCCTGATTCCGATAGGGCGGTAAAAAGGCCAAGTTTGTCCCCAATGGTTATCAAGGGACCGTTTGCGGCGGCTCCCATTTCGGTTACCACCTTACCTAATAATGCGTTTAATTTTTCTTCGTTCAATTCCATCTTATATCTAATTAATTGGTTCTTATGTGCGATGACGGCCCTTACGGCCGGTTATACGCTTTGTTATTGGGGGGGATTTTAGACAAACACATGGAGGAAAGGGCGTGCTTTCTTTTGACAGTACAAGGTTAATGCAATCTCAAAAGGAGGCCTTTCACTATTCATGCAATTGTTAGCAGTATTTGTGAAAAGTGCATGTTCTAAGCGTTTCAGTTCATTTACACTTTTAATCCATAGCCCAAACGTCATTTAAATAGGAAGAAGTACCTCCGCCACCTAAACCACCTATTACCCATATTTTATCATCAAATACGACTGTAGTATGATCACTTCTTTCAATAAATGGTATTTCTTCAATTACTTCCCTCCAGCTAATTCCGTCCGAACTCTGATATATATTATCTGTTCTGGTCTTTGAATCGCGTCCCGCTATTGCCCACATTTTGTTATCAAAGGTTACCATGGTATGATTACTAAGTTCTGTAAAAGCAGTACTCTCTGTAATTTGAGTCCATATTACTCCATCACTACTATGCCAGCTATTACTTGAAATACCCTCTTCCTCTTTTCCTCCCACAATCCATATTTTACCATCAAAGACTACAGTTGAATAGCCGAACCTGTCGGTAAAAGGTACTTGGGTTTCAACATTGATCCAGGTTTCACCGTCTGAACTTTTCCAAATAGTATTCATCATCTTGGCCGGGCCAGAGCGTTTTCCAAGGACCCATAAGTTGTTCTGAAAGACTACGACCGAAAAACGTTCTATTGGAGGAAATGGAAATGCACCTGTCGCTAACGTCCAGTTTTCACCATCACCACTCTGCCATATATCACTCAAATAATCTGCACCGTTGTCCCCCCCTATCACCCAAATTTTATCATCAAACACTACTGTAGCATGATTTTTTCTTTTGTGAAAAGGTGCTTCTGAAGTAATTTGTGTCCAGGTTTCGCCATCAATACTTTGCCACACATCATTTAAATGTGATGCACCATCATCACCACCAATGACCCACATCTTATTATCAAAAACGACGGAACCATGTCCTCTTCTTGCTGAGAAAGCAGCATTCGCGGTTGCAGGAGTAGAAGGCATCTTAAGATTACGGGTTGTAAAACCAAAGGTATTGCTTGAAGTCGTATGTCCCTTGCCATCAGTGGCTGTAACTTTCCAAAACAGGTTTTCGTTAAGCGATAGTCTATTTTCAGGAGTAAATTCGGTACCGCTGATATTACTTGCAATACTCGTTGTGGGGTTGTCATGGGTATCAACAAACAATTCATAGCCGATAGAATCCCCATCAGGGTCGATGGCTGCACTCCAACTAAAGGTAGGTTTCACATCTACTTCTGTTGCGCCATCGGAAACGGTTAGTAGGTTAAAAGTTTCGGGTGCTCGATTGGCCGTTTCGCCAATTTGCATTGTATTATCATCATTGCTACAATTAAAGAATGGCAATGCCAATGCAATAAATGCTAAAATCAAAAAAGGTTTTCTCATTTTCATACTATTTTTCATTAGATAATCTTACATGGGGAAAGGAACCAGTATGGTGCACCCTTAATAATGCTAATGGGGGTGATTCAGGCTGCCTTGAAGGTTAGATGTTTGTTTTTAAGTACCGTGTGAATTCAAAGAACCTATCAGGGTACCTTTTTGGCTATTCTTCCAAACCAAAATGTGCGATTACTTCTTCGTATGACATTTTAGAAAGTTGTGATGTGCTGCTTTTTCCTGCTATTGTCGCTGGTGGAACGATAAAAATTTTGAATTCATCAAAAGTTACTTCAGTGGTATATGCTATAAGACTACCTAACTGATATAGTTGTACCTCAAAATCAGCGGTAGGAGGACCAGATTGCAAAGCACTACTTACATCTACGATACCTTTTGTTTCGAATAAACCAGACTGTCCTCTGCCCGGAACAGGTAGCCATTGCTTCTTAGTTACGAAACCATTTCCGGCATTGGGTGTTTGATAAATATTGGCATAGAATGCTACTATTAATTTTTCATTGGTATCAGCTAAGGTAACCCCTTCCATAGTATACGTAACTGACCCGTCAGTGATCGTTTCTGATCCAAACTCTAACAATCGCACATCTGCGTTTCCATCAGCACCATTTGTTCCATTCGTCCCGTCTGTACCATTTGTTCCATCAGCGCCATCTACACCGTCGGTACCGTCTGCACCATTGGAACCATCTGTTCCGGCAATACCTTGAGGACCAATGGGGCCTATTTCCCCATCTTTGGCACACCCGGTACATACGAGGGTTAAAATCAGCAATCCGTACGCAAAAGGTTTCATTGTAATTTTCATAATTATCTTGTTTTAAATTAACTATGACACAATGATATGGTGCTTTCGAAAAAACAGTGGTTACTATTTTTTCAAAACCTAGAAGTACTTATGAATGGGAAGGAAAATGCTTGTACTATTATTGCAAAATCATGCAATACACAATTACAATACTTTGAAAATGAATTATTTATGAATTTCACTAGGCGGTAAACCGAATTCCTCCTTAAAAGCGCGACTAAACCAGGAAGGGTCGTTAAAACCCGTCTCATAGGCAATTTCCGAGATGGTTTTATCGGTAGTTTGTAGTAATTCTTTGGCCTTTTGAAGTCGTACCGAACGAATAAAGATAGCAGTTGATTTGCCTGTGATGGCCTTAAGTTTTCGATAGATTTGAGATTCGCTCAAATGCAATTTATTCGCCAGATGACCTGCACCAAAAGCCGAATTACCAATATCTTCGTTTATAAATTGTAATACTTTTTGCAAAAATTTTGTCTCCGCATTTTCCTCATTCTTATGTATGAAATTCGAAAAACCAACTTTTTCGATACTCCCGATCAACCTTTTGCGCAACAAAATCAGTTGATCTAGTCTGGCAAACAACTCCTCTTTTAAAAAAGGCTTGGCCAAATATGCGTCCGCTCCTAGGGAAAGCCCCATCACACGGTCTTTGGAATTGGCTTTGGCGGTGAGCAGTATCACCGGGATATGATCGGTGCGTTCATCGTTTTTGAGTATTCGGCATACCTCAAAACCATCTTTCTCGGGCATCATAACGTCCGAGATAATGATATCGGGGACCTGCTCATAGGCCATATCGAGTCCGATCTGCCCATCAAGGGCATGCATGGTTCTATAAGTTCCATGCAAACATTGATTCAGATAATAGGCCACATCTTTATTGTCTTCAATGATCAGTACCAATGGCAATTGTGAATCGTTCTCATTGACGGCTTTGGTCGCTACCTTTGAAGGGGAGGTAAAAGATACGGCCGCCGGTGCAGGTAGGATTGTTTCAATGGTTGATTTCGGTGCATGTCGTGTGATGGGCAAGGCTACTTTAAAAACACTGCCCTCTTGAGGAATGCTTGTGACCGATATAGATCCCCCCAATAAATTCACCAATTCCTTGGTCAATGCGAGGCCAATTCCCGTACCCTTTCCTTTTCGGGTAGCAGTAGCATCTGCCTGATAGAAACGATTGAAAATGTGTGGAAGTTCTATTTCGGAAATTCCCTTGCCGGTATCGGTGACCTTTACAATTAAATCGGTATCCCCCTCTGTATGAATGTGTAAAATGATCTTTCCGAGTGCAGGAGTAAATTTGATGGCATTTGAAATGAGGTTCGATATGATAACCGATAGTTTTTGCGGATCCACATCCATCAGTAGCGCATCGAGTTCGGCGTATACCGTAAAATGGATATCGCCTTCCTTGGCAAATGATTGAAAGCTTTCCCCTAAGTATTTGATAAATGGTATTACATCTATTTGAACCAATGCCTTCTCCATATGCCCGCTTTCAAGTTTGGAAAGATCAAGCATCTCGTTGACCAAGGACAAGAGGCTTTTGCCATTTCTTCGAATCATCTCAATAGCACTTTTGATAGGAGGACTTGTTTTGGACCGTAATTCACCCTCGAGTGAGTCTGTCATCCCAAGTATAACAGTAAGCGGCGTTCTAAACTCATGGGTGATATTATCGTACAGGCTGTTTTTTAGTTCGTTCATTTCCTTTAATCGTACACTTTCTGAAACGGCCAATTTTTTTGAAAGTTGAAAACGGTAAAATCGATGTGCAAAGGCAACCGTCAATGCCGTATACAGAAGATACGCCCACCAGGTCGCCCACCATGGCGGTAGGATTTCAAGATCCAGTGCCAACGGTGGCGTATTCCATTCGACTCCTCTTGAAAAACCATTGACCAATAAGGTGTACTTGCCCGATGGAAGATTCAGGAATTGAATTTCCGGGTCCTTTAAAAAGTTCCATTCCGTATCAGTAGGCAATAACTTATAAGCATACTTTACACTTTTGTTGATTCTATAATCAATAGAAGAGAATTGAAGAAAGAAAGGGAATTCATCAGGTTTAAACTCGAGACCCTCGGTTTTGGAAAGGGTTGTTTTTAAAATAGAATTTTTACCGATTTTCACCGCTTCTCCCTTCACATGTAAGGAGGAAAAATACAACTTTTGTGGCTGGTCTATTTTCGCTAGATCGGCAGGAAAAAAATAAGTGACTCCCCCGATTCCTCCTAAATAAATGAGGCCATTGTTGTCTTTGAATCGTGCATGTATATCGAACTCCTTGCTTTGAATGCCATCTTCAATGCCAAACTGTTTAAAATTGTTGTTCTGCGGATCGTATTGTACGATTCCCTCGTTGGTACCCATCCAAAGATTGCCCTCATTGTCATCTTGAATACTGTAGACCACATCATTACTGAACTGCTCTTGTTGGGTCCAAGACTTAAACGTACCATTTCCCAGATAGCGACTAAACCCGTGCCGGGTACCCAACCACATCCGCTCTTTTTCATCGATTAGTATGTCATATACCGAATTATGAACCAAGGAAGTGGAGTCATTCTCAATTTTCGAAAAATTGGTGAAGATCGGTTGTTGGTATTCCCCTGCCCTAAATTGCAGGCGCGACAAACCGCCCTGGGTACCGATCCATAGGGTATTTTCCTTATCCACTTTGATACAGTCGGTAAAGTCATTCTTTAAGGAGTTGGGCGATGTGATACTGTTTTGAAACCTGGTAATCGTGTAGTCGTTTTTGCTTTTGTACACCAGCCGAAAAATGCCATGGCCATAGGTAGCACCCCATAGATTATTGTGCTTGTCAAGCGCCAGATCTTTTAAAAAATCCCCATTAATAGAATTTTCATTGCTAGGGTCGTGTTGTAACACCGTGAATTTCGGGTTCTCTGGGTCAAAGGTTTTCAGGTCGATCATATTCAAACCACGGGTGGTCGCCAACCACAAACGCTGATGGGTCGTGTCTTTGACAATGGCTCTCACAACGGTACCCGAAAAACCGTCCTTGGTGTTTTCGGTATGTTTGAAATAATATGTTTTATCTTTCCTAATAAGATTTAACCCGCCATCAGAGGTTCCTATCCAAAGGGCATCTCCGTCTTTGTAAATGGAAAAAATAACATTGTCGTTCAACAGATGGTCCCCCCGTTGGTTCTTTGAAATATTCTTAAAAGGTTGCTCAGCCAAATCGATCAGATTAGGGTAGTTCGCAGTGCCCACCAATAGCTGATCTTTTGAGATTTTCAGTAATGCTTGTACAGTACCGTTGCTGAGTCCGTTTTTGTTCTCCTCGGTATATAGGATCTTTCTTAAAATACGTTGATCCCTATGGTCAAAAAGATAAATCCCATTTCCCGTTCCAATCCAAACACTTCGTTCATCGTTTTTCAAAAAGGCCAATACGTGTTTGGTAGTCATTTCGTCGGCAGTACTGAGTGCAATCAACTGCACTTGTTGCTTGGCGAAATCATACATATGAAAGCCAAAATCCCCTCCGATCAACAAATGCTTTTCTGTGTGATAAAACGCCTGTACATTCCCTTCTACCTTTACCAATGGTTGAAGACTTGATGCTTCGATTGCGGTCGGGTCGAACCGATAAACAGCGCCTTTACTATCACCGACCCACAGCCTCTTAGTAGCATCGAACAACATTCCGGTGATCGCCTTTCCATTGAGGAAGTTTTCTTGTAAAATGCCATCACCATGGGTGTATGTTAATTTATGAAGTCCCGAAACTCTAGAGCCCACCCAAATATTGCCTTGGTGATCTTCCTCTAAAGCAGCGATAATTTCATTGCCTTTGGTAGCGGCCGCTAACTTTACTCGATGAAAAATAGCACGCTCCGGGTCGTAGTAATTTAAACCGCTTCCAATAGTTCCCACCCAAATTTTTCCTCTTGCATCTTCAAGCAGTTTGTTTATAAGGTTTCCCGAAAGAGTCAAAGAGTCTTGCTCATTGAATTTATAGTGCCTGAAATTATGTCCGTCAAACCTATTCAACCCATCTTGGGTAGCAATCCAAACAAAGCCTTCCTTATCGAGCAGTAAGTCATTGGAAGATACCTGCGAGAGCCCATCTTCCAAGGTATAATACTTAATGGATGGTTTAGTGGTCTGCGAAAAAACAAGATTGCCCTGTAGCAATAAAACCCAAAGGAGCTTTTGAAGATGGGTTTTTAATTTCATAGTACTTTGGTTGATCCTATTCTAACTGAATCAACCAAAAAGTTGAATAAAGTCGGTATGAATTTTTATTATTAAAAATTCAAGGTATGAAATCCATTTTAAAGGAGCGCTATGGATGTATACTCGTACTGTAATTGGCTGTGCTTGACCGTAAATGATGTATAGTCTGTAAGCGCTAATAAGGGCCTGTGTACAAAACCTATTGCGAATTGGAAATACACCAAGTGCTTCGAAAAGGCATGTTAAATAAATAAGTGGAGCTGAAATGGAAAAAATATGGGAAATAAGTGATTAAATATTAAATCATTACTTTGTTCGTTGTCTTTGAGGACATAGCGCCATTAAACCTTTAGAATAAATCATTATGAGAAAAAACCTACTTCTAACGATAATGATAATGGTCAATGTCTTGTCTGCACAAAAAAGTGATTCTAGCATTAAAGTATTAGATGGTAAAAGTGCTATCCCTGATAATTATATTACTACAGTCCTTCAGGATCAAAATGGGTTTATATGGACAGGATCATGGACTGGTCTAAAGAAGTTTGATGGTTATAAATCAACTGAGTATAATCATATACTTGCTGACAGCACCTCAGCTCCTAACAAAACGATACATCAACTAGCAGAAGATAAGAGTGGTAATATTTGGATGCTCTCCTATGATGGCGTATCAAAATTTGATTTAAAAGAAGAAAAATTTACACATTATAACAAAAAAAATGATTCATCAGCTTTATATGATTACCATGTAAATGAAATTTACATAGATTCCAAGGAAAGAATTTGGGCAGCCCATCGCGATGGCTTGGACTTATATAATCCTATAAAAGATGTCTTTGAAGAGGTTTTGAGTTCGTCTTTGAAGGGCACTTCCGAGAAAAAGGTAATTACCGTTCATGACATCAAGGAAGATAACAATGGAAATATATGGTTGTTTTCAAACCAAGATGGATTAACGTTGTTCAACCCGAACACCCTGCAGATTGAGAAATCATATTTGTTAGACAAAATAAAAAAAGATGAGGCCAGATATCTTAGGAAAATATTTATTGATACGAACAATACTCTATGGGTTAGCGGTAAAACACCCTGGAAGTTCAACCCAGATTATGACCAACGCCCGGTTCTGGTTGACGAGACGGATAGTAGTAATTTTAAAGATTGGGATAAGTGGTTAGGCGAAACTAAATCGGGGAAGTTAATGATTAGATTACGCAATTATGAATGGTATCTATTCGATCCGGTGACAAAAAAAGGTACCCTTTTTTTAAATTCAGAAAATTTAGACAAGTATTCTTATGCAGGAGCCTTTTTAGAAGATACCTCGGGCTCGTTTTGGTTCGCGACCGATTACAATGGCTTAATTTATTGTGGAATCAACCGCCCCCTTTTTAATTACAATCCGAACCTAAATGCCAAAGATAAAGAGCCTGAAGATTTTAGGGTGATTTTTGAAGATAGCAAGGGTAACATATGGTTTGACGATTATAATGAAAGTCTAACACGAATGGATCCCAAAACAGGTGCAAAGAAAACTTACCCCGAAATAGTTGCTTACTTTTCAGAAGATTTTAGTAATGCTATAACCAAAATCATTGAAGATACTCATGGAAAAATTTGGGTTTTTTCATATGACAGGAAACCGGTAAGTTTAAATCCTAATACTGGAGAGATTTCCGTTTTTAACAAAGTTAAAACATATAACGGCAGAAGTTTTTACTCTGGGTTACAATCTAAAGATGGCTTGATTTGGTTAATTAATATCGCAGGGGTACTGATTGCCATAGATACTATTACCGGTGAGATAAAAAACGAATATATCTTAACCCCTTATTTGCTAAAGTTGGGTACATCAAAATTGCCTGGACAGCTTGTGATCACCATAGTTTATGAAGATATATCAGGGAACTTGTTCTTTTCCGCCATGAATTCCGGTTTATTTACCCTCAATAAAAAAAACGATGTATTTACAAAGATTCAGTACGAATTAGAGAATATCCCTAATTCAAAAGAAGATATTATTTTCAGTCTCTTTACAAACAAAAAAAACATCCTTTGGATAGGAACCAATAACGGATTGGTACGATTTAATCTAAAGACGAACGCAACTATACGTTACGGAGTCAGAGATGGTCTGCCAAACAATTTAATTTCTAACATTCTGGGAGATGGCTTGGGCAATCTATGGCTTACAACACAAAATGGTATCTCAAAATTCAATTTACGAACTGAAGAATTCAAAAATTATAATGCCGCGGATGGTTTGTATCAAAACGTGTTTAACCCTTACGCATCTATTAAAAGTAAAACCAGTGGTCTTATTTATTTGGGGGGCACAAAGGGTTACAATTACTTCAATTCAGAAGATATTAAAGATAACCCTTACATTCCCGAGATTGCAATTACCTCTTTTCAAAAAAAAACAGTGCAATCTGGTTTTACCGAGGTACCGGGTATCAACTACGTATCCAATATTAGCCTTGCACATGAGGAAAGAGATTTTTCCTTGGAATTTGCTGCCTTGGATTATACAAACTCCTTAAAAAACCAGTATGCCTATCTGCTGGAAGGGTACCATAAAGATTGGGTAGAAATCGGAACAAAACGCACGGTCACCTTTACGAGCCTTCCCCCGGGCAGCTATACCTTAAAGCTAAAGGGGTCTAATAACGACGGTATTTGGAACGAAACGGGCAAGTCTTTGCAGATACAGATACTGCCCCCATGGTGGGGCAGTTGGTGGGCCTATACCCTTTATGGGCTGTTTGGCATGGGGCTGTTGTTCGGTACGTATCGTTTTTATCGCAATCGATCGGAAAAAATAAGGTTGCAGGAGCTCGATCAGACCAAAAGA
>CALIIC010000119.1 GCA_938020445.1 uncultured Flavobacteriaceae bacterium
TAGGCAACATCACTGTATTTTATCAATGGTAATACGGCCATCAAAACCCGCCGCATATAGTTGCCCGTTTAGGATCAGGATGTCTTGAATGAAGTTATCGGATGCCCTTATTTCCTCTGTATGACCATTTGAGAAAGCATGCCTCATAATTTTATTGTCTTCGCTGCAGGTGAACAATTCATTTTGATAGATGGTTATAGATCGAACAATATCAAGGTGTAAGGCCAAATTTCTTCTTTTATGGGTGGTCAAGGAAAAATGAATGATCATACCACTTTTCGTCCCAACAAAAATAGATGTACCATCCGTATAAATGCTAAAAAATGCTTCTTCTTGTTTTAAAACACATTTGGTGGTACCTGTAAGAAGATTTGTTAAAACTACCCTGCCATCTTCCCCGCAGCTAACTACATCCTTGTCAATTAAAGCAACGGCCCAAATCCAGTGCGTATGTGCTTTGATCGTTTTTTGCACAACAAGTTCTGAATTCAATAGAAAAATAGTACCACTGGTACCTACTGCGATTAGCTGCTTTTCTGCCGCATTGACAACCATATCAAGAATCATTTCCTTCAGATAAATTGTTGCTAGTACTTTTCCGGAATAGCTCCATTTTTTAATGGTAAAATCCCTAGAACAGGAAACAAACTCATTTTCATTGAGCCTCGCCATTTTCACCACAGACTTCGAATGAATGTGCATGGTTTTGACACATTGTAAAGCCAGATTCCAAAGTTTAATGCTAGCATCTCTTCCACAACTAAAAAAATGGTTTTCGTCAACTTGCATTAAACTCCAAATGTATCCGTCATGTTGATACGTATGCTCTTGTCTGTCCACATAAATATCGGTACGTAAAATATATTTATTTCCAGAAATGATTTTGGCCCCTTTATGCCAAATACGGTGGTCAAATAGTACTAGCTTTCCCTTCATAGGCTTTATTACCAAATCGGGTGTCTCATCATATTTCGATTTAAAAAACTCTGTGGTGCCACCACTAAAATCATCCGGATCATTTAAGTATAGCAGAAATGTATACTTGGAAGCATGCACTTCATTCAGATAGTGAACCCCATCTTGGTGCTTTGAAAACAATTGCCCTTTCTGATACCTGCAAAACCGTAGACGGTCGTTGATGCCGGTCATCTGATCGAGACTGGCAATGGCGACGGTCTCAAGTTTTTCAAACAGGAATTGGGCCAAAGGGGTGTTGTCCTCAACAAGTCGATCATTATTCCGATAGTACAGGGGGTAATGGCTAAGAGCACTTTGAAAACCATTCAACCTTTCCTGCAACAGGGCGTCCGATTCGCTTGAAGAGAGGAAATTATTAAATTCCGTAATAGGTAAATTGTTTAGAAAAGTAGTTCTCATAGCTATTTTTAAGATGGTTCAGTTCATTCTGTAGATTCTTTCTGGCACGTTTTTCAAAGGCCTCATGATACTTGGGAGTGTAGAAGATTACCGCTCTAGAGAGCATGGCCTTCAGAAATCGTTTTCTGCCCATCGTATATAAACACCCCGGAACTTTCCGATGCTCTTTTCGTATTTGAGCTATATATACCTTGTAGTCCTCCGCTGTTGCTCCCAAAATTGAAAGGTCCATGTCAAGGAATACTTGGGTTAAGCGATCAGAAGAATCGTGTGTGCCGGTGGCATTGATCATCTTGGAAATCTGTTCGGTTTTTTTGGCTTCCATATTTAATTTTAACAACCATTTCGTTGCAAATGCTGCGCTTTTACGTTCGTTGTCCTTTCTACCAGCTTGGTAAATAACATCATGAAACAGTGCGACATTTAATAATGCGGCCTTGTTATCTAGTGAAAGGGATGATTGTCCTATTTGGGCAGTTAAATCAGCCACATGATCGAACGTATGGTAATGTCTGTTAGGGTTTGTATAATGTGCAGTAATTTCTGAAAAACACTGTTTCAGATCTGTGGCAAGCGCTTTTCCAAAAGTAGCGCCCCAACTAGTATAGATGTCTGTAGTTTTCATAGTTCAAATTTCTGACAAATGAAAAACCCCGGCATTGATGTATGGTAAGATTTATATAGTAGGCCAGATGTAAAGGCGACGGTTGTCGCTAGGCAAGTGCCAAGACGAACAGTACAAAAAGTGGGGATGTTCTTTTTAATACGCCATGGGCATACTTTATGCCAGTTTACTTTTTTGCCAATGCTTTGCGAATGCGACTGAGCGATTCAGGAGTGATGCCCAAATAAGAAGAAATGTAATGATGGGGAATTTGATTTAATAGATGGGGATAAAGCTTTAAAAATAGTTCATAACGTTCCGAAGCGTTTTGATGCTGTAAGGATGCAATACGTTCAATGGCCAATAGGTAATTTTTTTCTGCCATTAATCTGCCAAAAATGTTTAATTCTAAGCTGGTCTTATACAATTCTTGCCAATCGGAATAGGCAATCGATAACAGTTTTCCCGGTATAATACATTCTATGAATTCAGTACTGGGTTTTTTAGTCAATAAACTTTCAAATGACGCTACCAACGGATTCCTTTCTTCATAGTTGAAATAACTGGTAATCTCCTTACCGTCTTTTAACTGGTATACCCTATATACTCCGCATAAAACAAATTTCAAGGTTTTGGAAACCTGATTTGGCCTTAGAATAAAATCTCCTTTCCCATAGTCCTCAATAGTCAGTTTTGCACTGATTTTTTGGATATCGACCGCCTGTAGTTGTGTGGTATTCGCTATAAAATCAAACAGTTTTTGATATTGATGAATGCCCATAAGTGGTTATCTAATTTCAGGACAAATTTAAAAATATTTAAGACGGATGTGTTAGAAACTTGTGGTAAGCAGGTCATATAAGTAGTAAATCAACCCTTTTACCATAGCGGTCTAGCTGTAAGAGTAACTTTGGCGTTTTTTAAGTCGTAGTGGTGATTGAGGGTATTCCCCGTTTTTTCATACATATAGATAGATAAAATTAGGTATCGCATGAACGAAAACGTCCCGGAAGCCATACAGCAAGCAAAAGATCGAATCAAAACGTATAAAGATAATCGGCAACAAGAACTGAACCTTTCGGGCCTCGGCCTAACCGAAGCGGACCTCCGAGAACTGATGCCCTTAATAAATCCCTTGGGAAATCTGAAAATACTAGACCTTTCCGATATACCCCTTAGTAGTACAGTAGCAGATGAATTAGACTTAAAGAGCCTCTTTGGGACGTTAAAAGTGAATATCTCCTATGGTGAAAATTACAACTATACGGGAGATATGAGATGGGGAAGTTTTAATGGTCAAGGGGCCTACAGGAATGCGAATGGAAACTCGCATGAAGGAAAATTTGTAAGAGGGAAGCCCCAAGGGATCGGTAGGTCTCAATACAGCAGCGGTGAGGTGTTGGAAGGTACATTTCACAACGGTAAATTGGTTTTTAATGATCTGGAACATCAATTGAAACCAAATACGGTGCCGACCTTGGTTGCCCGTTCACAACGGATGCTAGAAGAGAAAAGAACGACGAAATACGAAATCGATAAGCATAAAGCAGGAGGACTCCCTGATAAGGTTGTTATAGTTGCCAACGGGAGTGCACTTTTAGATGCCACCAGAGCGTTTTTAAAGGAACATACCGGTACCAAGACGTTTCGCCTGGTAGTGAATCAGCATAGTGGTCATATGGTGAACCCTGATATTAAAATTAGTGAAAAAGATGCGGAAGCCATTTTGCAGTTATTGGTAGATAAGGGCATCGAGGATATCAGAATATCATCACATAGCTGCAACCTCACCGAGGCCAAGCTCTTTATGGACCTAGCACCTGATTTTACACAACAAGCCCAAGTAACGGTGCTTACGGTACCAGACGGCAAGAATGCTTTCGAAGGCCTCAAAATCAATAAAAATGGGGAGAAAAAATTCACCTCGTTTTATGTGACCGATGCTGGCGAATATGCCTTGCGGGAAAAATTTGTTTTCAAGAAACAACAAAGGCAAGCGACCAAAACAAATGAAAGTAAGGAGACCATTCAGAAAGATGCCTTTTCAATACCGTTGAATCTGGAAAAAGCTTCCTTAACTTCTACAAAAAACCGGAAAACCCCCGAGTTAAGACAAAGACCTAAAATGATATCTCCCAAACATTAGCACATATTTGTACCAGCCATTAAGCTTGTTTGTGTGTTTCGGAAACTAACAGGATATGAATTTATAGGTGGGCAATAGATCATTCTTCTAAAAAATCTTCTTTAAAATTAGTGATGAAATCGTGGATATACTTTTTAGTACGGTGTTCTTTTTTTACGACTAGGTAATGAGTTCGTTTTAAACCACTTTTGCCAATGCGTTTAAAAACCAGCTCCTTTGCCATTTTGAATGGTGCTAATTGCCATTTGGGAGCGCACATAACACCCATATTGGCGGCAATCATCGATATTGTTATTTCGGTAAAAGGAATAGCCGAAATCTTTTTGGGTGTGTTTTTATGTGGTTTTAAGAAGTGTTCATAGACCGCTACACCCTCCAAAGGAAAAGAGTTGATCAATAAATGGGCTTGTGAAAAATGACTGGCCTCCAAATAGTCAAAGCGATTCAGCTCATTTTCTTCATGTATCACGGCAAAAATCTCGTCTTCAAATACTTTTATGCTTTCCAATGTTTCGGAAGGGGGTTTGGTGGTGACAATAGCAATATCTATCTCATCAGACACCACTTGTGAAATGGTTTGATGTGTAGTTCCTAAGGTCAGTTCAATATCAATTTCTGGATAAAGGATGCCCATTTTTTGAATAAAGCCTGGAATAGTATGGAAAAATGATTGGCATTCGGCACTCAATTTAATAGTCCCTTTTGAGCCTTCCGTAATATCTTTTATATTACTAAAACCGGCGTCTATGGCGGTGAATAGCGTGTTGGCCAATTTATAGAGTTCGGTGCCTTCTTGGGTCAGTTCCCATTTGTTCCTTGTTCTCTGAAAGACTTTGAAGCCCAAACGTTCTTCCAATTCCCGTAATTGATGACTTAAAGCAGACTGTGTTAAAAACAGTCGTTCGGTTGCATTGGCAATGCTACCCTCATCTGCGATTGTTTGTATCAGCCTAAAATACTTGAGTTCCATATTTCTAAAGATACGGCACTCCTGTAATAAGTTGTAGTTGATTTTTTTTCAATTAACATTGTGGTAATCTCAATTTCAATACGATCCAAGTTGAATTATTTATGATAGCTTTATAAAAACAAAAATCGAATGTAGGTAACGCTTGAATTCAATAGGCTACGGGTTGTAAGCCATTACCTAAAAAAAAAGAGATGAACCCGCAATACGTAAATCAAAAAATTATGAAAATAAATATATTTTTAGTCCTAACAGGAGTATGCCTTTTTCTTGGTATCAGCAGTTCTTTTTCGCAAGACAGTTCTTTGAAAGACCATGTGCTTTTTTACAGTTCTTTTGATGGGAAGCTAAGTGCGGATGTTGCTGTTGGTGATGCGGCCCTCTATACAGCGAAAAACTATAAGGAAACGGCCAATGCCAAACCAGGTCTTCATAATCCTGATGTTGTTCTATCCGAAAATAAAGGCCTTGCCGGGGATGCGCTTCATTTTACAAAAAAGAATACCACTGCTATTTATTACAACGGTGCTAAGAATGTAGGGTACAGCGCAACCTCTTGGAGTGGCTCCGTATCGTTTTGGCTGCAAGTAGACCCTGAAAAAGAATTGGCTCCCGGTTATTGCGACCCCATCAATATCACTGACCATCAGTACAACGATGCCGCGCTGTGGGTCGATTTTACAAAAGGTCCGCAAAGAGATTTTAGACTGGGAGTCATGGGCGATTTGGAAGTATGGAATCCTGAGAATAAAAACGATCCTTCCAAAATAGAAGAACGGACTGTTACCGTAGAGAAACCTCCTTTTAGAACGGGGAAATGGACACACATTGTTATTGCCTATTCCGAAATAAACACTAATAAGTCTAGCTTTAAATTATATCTGAACGGGCAGTTCAAAGGAGTTGTAAAGGGAGTGAACGACCCTTTTACCTGGGAAGAAGAAAACGCAAAGATCATGTTGGGGCTGGGTTATATTGGGATGATGGACGAGCTTGCCTTTTTTGATAAACCACTAGATCTTAACGAAGTGAAGGCTGTTTACGAACTAAAAAATGGTCTTAAAACCTTGTTCAACTAAATATAGGGACAATAATTATGGCCAACCCCGTTAATCTGGTTTGACCCGAAAGGTAATCCTTCGGTTGGAAATGACCGTTCGTACACGTATGGTCAATACTGCTGCGTTCGTAGTAATGGGAATTGCACATGTAAAAGTTGCATTCGACACGATGACCCTGTATTGATAGGCATTCATGGCGAGCGTCGTCTCGCTGATGGTAAGGACGGCACTATTAGTTCCCGAGTAAATCCCCGCCTCTGCAATGGCTGTAAACGAGGCTCCATTGTTGGTGCTTAGCTGCCATTGGTAGGTATCCACATTGCTCACGTTCACAGAAAAACTGGCACTTGCCGCTTCCAGCACGGTGCTATTGGCCGGTTGTGAAATAATGGCCGGTGGAACAGTCGCTTCCAAAAAATCAAAAGTACCGTTTAAATCGTTGTCTACTGGCGTGGTGTAAGGAGCTCCAACAACCGATCCGTCCGGGTTTATACTGGGGGTGCCGGTGCCGTACAAGCCATCTTCATCCGGATCTGCAGTGGCAGAGTTGTATGCTTCGGTAGCATCGTTACAGCCATCGTTGTCGCTGTCGGGATCCAATCTGTTTACAATACCATCACCATCGGTATCACAACCATCGCCATCCGAAAATAGGATGTCAAAAGGCAGCGCTGTTTTGGCAATCGTAGAACTTTGGTAGCTGACAGAAAGAAACTCTCCACCAGTACGTTCAAAGAAAAGTACAGTAATGGTATGGAAACCGACTCCCAATGCAATTGCGCCGTTTCGTTCCCGCGTACCGTGTGCACCATCATTATTAACGACTTG
This sequence comes from uncultured Flavobacteriaceae bacterium, assembly GCA_938020445.1. Taxonomy (GTDB): domain Bacteria; phylum Bacteroidota; class Bacteroidia; order Flavobacteriales; family Flavobacteriaceae; genus Pelagihabitans. Next base: position 6,984 of record CALIIC010000119.1, read on the forward strand.
CGTGCCGTCTATATATAATTTACTTCCGTCATCCGAAGAAGTAAAAAAGGTATAGGTATCGGCGGTTTCAATCAGGATACTTCCGGAATAGCGAATTGAAAAGAGATCCCTATCACCCGGGTCTACCAGATTTTGCAGCGCATCTACGTCAAAACTCGTAAAGGAGCCTGTCGCCAGTGCCCCAGTAGTGGGAATATTATCTACAGAATTGCCTGCGGGACTACTATCATAAAACTCATAGGAAATCTCCCCCGCACATTTCGTTTCGTCCGTATCCAAAATACCATCATTGTCGTCATCAACATCTACAGAATCAATCACATTGTCCATGTCGGTATCCAGCGAACGGTCTCGATAGTCCACCTCTGCAACCCCTGGGTTTTGGATGTTGGGCAGGGTAGAAGGGGTATTGATCGTTCCGTTGGCGTCGTCATAATTAGGGAGCCCTCCCGGCAAGGTACTATCGGTAGTATCGGTGGCATTATCCAAGCCATCTCCATCGGTATCGGTGGCGGTCAAGCCTGTTGCGGCTTCGTCCGAGTCAAGCAATCCATCTCCGTCGGAATCTAGATTGGTAAAATCAAAATTTGAGATAGGGTTCGTGTTCACGGGGTAGATCCCCTCACCAGCACCCGGGATGGATTCATAGGCATCGTCGAGCCCGTTTCCGTCAGAATCAACTAACGAAGGTGGAACATACCCAAACGTACTTTGGGCTTCCACATTATCGGGAATTCCATCATTATCAGAATCCAGATCAAGGTCATTGGTGAGTCCGTCTCCATCAGAATCACAAACTACACCGGAAATCAGCCTAAAAAAGGGGAGGGGCTCTTTCGGGATGGTAGGACTTTCATAGGCGACCGAAAGGTTTTCGCCTCCTGTGCGTTCAAAGAACTCGACGGTAATGGTGTGTATTCCCGGGACGAGTACGATGCTGCCGCTTCTTTCTTGACTGCCATGCGCCCCGTCGTTATTGACCACCTGGGTGCCATCTACATATAATTTACTGCCATCATCAGATGTGGTATAGAAGGTATAGGTATTGGATTCGGAAATATTTATACTTCCTGTATAGCGGATAGAAAACGTTTCAGTGTCCCCTGGATCAACCAAGGCTTGTAGGGCATCCACATCAAAATCCGTTACGGTACCCGTGGCCAGGGCACCCGTGGTAGGAATATTGTCAACGGTGTTCCCGGTGGGTGAAAGGTCGTAGAACTCATAACTCAAACTGCCCGTACATCCTAGAATTTCATCGGTATCCAAAATGCCATCATTGTCATCATCGATATCACTCACATCGGGGTAGGAGTCGTTGTCACTATCCTGTGCCATAATTTCTTGTGAAAACAATAGCAAAAAGAACAGACAAAATAGGCAAGAAGCAGTAAAGCTTGGTTTCTTCACTTATTTGGGATTGACAGCTTAAAACTATACATATTCCAAGTAACAAAGAATTTTCTGTTGTGAAAGGGCCCCTATACGTTGTGATTACCGCTATAAGAAGGCCATACGTATTGTTTTAATAGTGGTTTTGGGTATTGCCCCTGTCCTCCCTAAGGCTGTAGCGGGTTCTGATCAAGTCGATCGCTTCAAGAATATTTCACACAAAATTGCCAATTGATTCAAAACAAAAAGTTAGATTCCAAGCCTTCCCACCTCTATTGACACCGCCTACTCATACCGCAAGCTTTTTATAGGATTGCTATTGGCAGCTCTGATGGCATGATAACCAATAGTCATAATCGTTACAAGTAGAGAGGCCATACCGGCCATCAGGAAGGTAGAAATACCTACTTCGGTACGATAGGTAAAAGCGCCTAGCCAGTCATCCATAAAATAGTAACTAATGGGTACGGCCACGAGAAAACCAATACCCACTAATAAGAGAAAACCTTTGATCATCTGTAGCATAATATTCAAAGTACCGGCGCCCAATACTTTTCGGATTCCGATTTCCTTTATGCGCTGTTCGGCCGCAAAGCTTGCCAAACCGAATAAACCCAGTAACGAGATGAAAATGGCAATTCCAGAAAAGTAATTTCCCAAGGTTCCTACGACCATTTCACTTCGGTATTGCGCCTCATAATCATCATCGAGAAAAGTATACTCAAATGGGTAATCGGGATTGAATTCTTTCAATATCTTTTTAAGATAGGCCAAGCTCGCTTGACTGTTCTCGCCCGTCATTCTTAGATTGAGTAGCACACTGTTTTCTGGCCGTAGGCTTATGATCAACGGTTCAATTGGGGAGTGCAGGGAACGGAAGTGAAAATCTTTTACAATACCGATGATTCGGCCGGTTCTACCCCAAAAGGTTACAGGGTGGTCTAGATGCGTTTCAACATTCATGATTTTGGCCGCTTGTTCATTGATGATCAAATGCAGCGAATCTGTGGCCAAGGAAGTATCGAACGTTCTGCCCTTCAATAATTCCATACCGTAAGTATTCAGAAAACCATGCCCCGTTTGAATAATTTGAAAACTTGCTCGAAGTTCGCTTTCTCTCCCGGGCCAGGTAAAGCCATCATCAGTTGATGTACCGTAGGTCAACGCCGAACTGCCTGAAAAGGCTACATGGGTAAAACTCGGGTTCTCGGATAACCTGGACTTCAGTTGATTTTGAATATTTACATCTAATAAGGCACCTTCCAACGGGACCATTACCACATTTTCTTTATTGAATCCCAGATCTTTGTTTTCCATAAAGTCCAGTTGTTTTTGAACCACTAAAGTAGATATGATAAGGGTGGTAGAAATGATGAATTGAAAAACAACTAGGCCTTTCCTTAGGCCATTCGACCCGTTGGACGTTTTGAAACTGCCCTTCAATACATTGATCGCTCTAAAATTTGAAAGCACGATGGATGGATATATACCGGAGGCCAGTCCTACTGCCAACCCGATAGCCAACAGCCTAAAGGACTGGCCCAAATCCAGTAGGGAAAAGGTCATGTTCTTGCCCACCAAAAGGTTCAGATTTCCTATGACCAACATAACAAGGAGCCCAGCCAACAGTGCGGAGAAAAGGGCCAGTAGTACCGACTCCGTCATAAATTGCAATAATAAATGCCCACGAGTAGAGCCGACTACCTTTTTAACCCCCACTTCTTTTGCCCTTTTAGTGGAACGGGCAGTTACCAAGTTTATAAAGTTAATAACAGCGATTAATAGAATAAAAAAGGCCACCCCCATAAACAACCGAACGTACTTAATTCGTCCTCCTGTCAATTTACCATTCTCATAGTTAGTGAATAAATAACGTTCTTTAAATGGTTGTAAAAATAGGGTGCCGGCAGCCTCTTCTGCACCTATCCTTTCTTGTACGTACCCTTTAATTTTGGTGTTGAATTCATTGATGTTGGTACCTGCCTGTAACTTGGCAATACCTTTGATTCCACTATTTTCCCATTCGTTTACCCAACTGTTGATCTGTTTCCATCGTAGAAAAGGGGCAACGAAATCAAAATCGATCGTGCTTTCATTGGGCACATCTTCAAAAACACCGGCAACCTCAAAGATACCCCAACCATCTATCTCAATGGTCTTTGATAAGGCCGGTTCCTTTCCGAACAAGCGTTCTTTCGCACTTCTTGAAAAATAGATTTGCGAAGGGGTGGTCAAGGCGTTCTTAGCGCTTCCCTCAATAAAGTCTACCTTAAAAACCTGGAAAAAGTCTTCACTTGCCCATCTACCGCTTTCCCGTTGTCTGCGATCACCGTTTATAAAGTAAGGATCATAGGGCCAGGTATAGGCGGCCATCGCCTCAACCTCTGGGAAATCTTCCGTAAATGTAGTGTTGAGCGGTCCGGGAGTATGGTCATTCGTATGCGTGATGCCCGAATACGTCCTATTTTCCATGACTTGATACAATTGGTCAATATCCTTGTGGAACCCATTTACCGCTTGTTCTGATTCTACATAGAGTAGGAGCAAAATACTGGCGGCAAGACCAACTGTAAGGCCCAACATGTTTAGTAGGGCATATCCGCGTTCTTTCCAAAATACACGAAGGGTTGTTTTAAATATGGTGTGAAGCATTGCGATATTTATTGCGTTTTGATAGAACCATTTCGTACGAAGAAGGGACAGCCTAAATAATAAAAGTACGTCTATGAAGAACTTACTATTGGCGTAAAAACGACCTTTTGCGTTTAGATTTTGTTGATAGTATTCATCTAAGTCACCTAGAATATCTTCTTGAAAATCCGGGTGGCAATAGCCCTTCAATATGCGTATCCCAAGTTTTTTTAGCATGGTTTGAATTTAAAAGCCACATCGGGAATTTCTGACCATAAGTCCAAACGCGTTTGGATGTTAAAGTCGAGCGCCTCTTTCCCAAATGCCGTGATCTTAAAGTAGCGTTTTCGTTTGCCACCTCTTACCTTGGTAGCTTCTCCCAATTCTGAAATGAGAAAGCCTTTGCTTTCCATGCGCCTGAGGGCAGATTGAAGGGCACCTACCGATGCTTTGCGTTGTAAGCGCTTTTCTATTTCCTCCTTAATGGCGACCCCGTAGGCATCTCCATGAAGTACACCCACGGTTAAAAGGACGATTTCCTCAAACTCTCCAAGTTGATATTTCTTCATATTAACTATTTAATTCCTAAAAGTAGTTTTTATTAATACAGCCACCAAATTATTTTTTTCTTAAATGTAGTTTAAATAACAATGTATAGCATAGGAAGCACCTTCGGGATTATTTTTTTAATCAGTTTCGAAGGGGCCAAATTAAATGAAACCTATCTTGGTAGGTTGCGAGATGCAGCGATCCTATAGTTTCCTCTTCTAAAAGAAAAAGAAACCAACTACTCAATTATAAAAAAGGGGAAGGGAATTGTAGATTACCATGATCTCTAGAGTGCTAAAAAGGTGCTAGTTTAACATACTATAAGCGCATGATCATTTTTCGACCACCAAAATCAACCTCTTGTTTGAGTATTTTTTTAGTCGACATATCTATATAATACGTACTAACAGCGGCATTGTCAGAAATATCATCTGTTGCTTCCACCTTCCAAACGCGTTTCAAGGCCCCCTTGAAATCCATCGTTGCCTCCTCGGTATTCCGAATGGTTGCGGTTAGGACTCCTTTTTTTGATTTTGGGTTGTAGTCAAAAATGGTAATGGTATTAGAGTAACCATCCTTCAAAGGAAGCAGTCTTATGAGTTGCGGATAGAAATTGCTATCAAAAAACGGTCGGTCGGTCGCTTCCGAAATTTCTGTTGTGGTGTTGGTTTGTTTATCCAAATAATAGCCGGTTACCTTTTCTCCAAATTTCAAAACCATATCTCTTTGCTGATTGAATGAAGAATGATAGATCGGAGCAAAGTCACGGGTGCTAACAACGGTACTGTCAACCCATTTGGTAGGTGATTGTTTCATATGAACGGTCGTAATAATGTATATGCGGTCTTTCTGTTTCTGAATGTCGGTTTCAACAACCCCTATTTGCATTTCTGTTGTATCCATTACCATAAACCAAGACATTTCGGAAGTATCAGAACTCATGAAATCCATATCAGCAGGGTTGTTTTTGGGGTGTAATGGTTCTTGACCTATTGCCTGGAGTGCAAATCCAAGGGTCAACAATAAAAGGCATATTCGGTTCTTCATGTTTAATGTATTAGGAATTTTAATTCAATTGTATGTTTTTAATCGCTGAAATGGGTAGTGCTATTGCTGTAAAAGGTGCTCTTTGCTATTGACCTTAGATCATCGTTGCTCAAAGGTGACAATTAATTCAATAAAAAAAATTGACATTTATCAAATAAGGGTTTAACGTACATTTTAGGTGCCTAATGTGGGATGTGATCGGTAAAAATTTTGATGCTTTCGTTCGTATTAAAAGATAAGGCGTGCAACTACGGTTAAAGCAAAACAATGGGAAAATAGATATCAAAAACTGTTTTTTTGATAAGCGCAGTAGATTTCTTGATGAACGCTTGAGGGGCCTATTACGAAGCTGGGAGATGTGCTATGAACAGGAATGCTCGTCTTACCCCTCATAAAAAATGTACAGTGTTCTAAAGCACCACCTACACCAAGCATGGTAGGAGTCTATTCTCTGTAGCGCTTTTTCAAACGGACTAGCCATGAATAAATGTTTGAAATAGGATGGTCAAGAACCCTTTGCAAGGCTATACTATGAGTATTATTTTTGCGTTAGAACCTAGTAATCATAATTCTAAGTAGCTTTATAGCATGAAAAAAATAGTACACATCCTTTTGCTATCCGTTTTTTTTATTTCTTGTTCTTCAGACAATGACGAACCAACAATCATAGACAAACCAACGATAGCATCTGAAGGAATACAAGTATTTCGAATTGATGTAAAGGAGCTAACGGCAAAAGGCCAATCCGTTGAAAACCCAAAAAAAATAGACCCGGCATTTGTTCTTTTGAGTATTAACGATGCCAGTGGAACTGTTATTTTTACTAGAGAAAAGATTGCATTGTTAAAAGATGGTGACAGCTACATCACCAATGAAATTAGCTTGGAGCCGGGCACTTATACGCTCGTAGAATTCATTGTAACAGATGAGAACGATGTGGTCATTTCTATAGCTCCAAAAGAAAACTCGGCCTTGGCCCAATTCGCAACGCAACCATTACCTCTTGATTTTATTGTAACCTCTGACGAAACCAAAGAAACCGTTACCGAAAACATCAATGCTGCCGGTTATACGTCGGTTGATTTTGGGTATGCGGGATTAAGCTTAACATTTCCTGAAAACACCGATTTCTTTAACTTGACCGTGGATGAGTCAATAAGCACTACTAAAAAAGTGTTGGACTTAAAATCGGTAACAGGAGCTACCTATTTGGTAGACTGGGGTGATGGAACAATAGACGAATATGTATCAACTATATATAATTCGGGTATTGAGAACACAATATCGCACAGCTATGCGCAAAATGAAGTGTATACCATAACGATTAGTGGTGCTATTGAAGCCATTGAATTTATAGATTTTGCAAGTGCTGAAGATGGCAACTTTGAAAGTCATCTGACTTCAATCGATATCGAAAAATTGACCTTGCTCAAATCATGTACACTATACAATGGTCAACTCACTAGCCTGAATACTTCAAAAAATAAAGCGCTAGAAACCATAGGACTTGGGTACAATCAAATTACCAGTTTGGATCTAACCAACAATCCGAATTTACGATCAGTTTTGGTACGTTACAATCAGTTAACGGAGCTTAACATAGCACAAAACCCCGCTTTGGAATTCTTTTGGGTAGAAGGCAATCAAATTTCAAACATAGACCTGTCCAATAATGCCAATCTTAAAGAAATACTCGCAGGAGAAAACAATCTGAACAGTATCGATTTTTCGAATAATTTGAATTTGGAACGATTCAATCTGGCAAACAACGCTATAACGGCTATTGATATTTCTGCAAATCTGGCCTTAACGGAAATCAATTTAGGAGCAAATAATCTGCAAAACATAGACATATCAAAAAACACAAATCTCGTGCGTGTGGATCTGTACACGAATCAACTGACCGCCGTTGATTTATCGGCCAATACAAAGTTGAAAGAGTTGTATGTGGAAAACAATGATTTGACCGCCCTGGAATTATCAGCCAATCTTGACTTGGAAAGACTCTATATTAAGAACAATAATTTTAGCGATCTTGATATCTCATTAAATCCGAAAATATCTCATTTGAATGTTGGGGACAATCAATTTAACGAAGCAACGCTAGATCTACTCATAGAACTGTTGTACGACCAAATAGTATCTCAGGCTATTATGGAAGGATATATTAACTATTTAAACAATCCGGGAACCTCCGCCGTTTCGAATGCGACCGTCTCCAAAATAAATGACCTGATCGTAAATTACAATTGGTCTTTCAATAACGGGTAAAACGTACAGACTTAAAATCGGTACGCATTGTATGTTACTTTCCAAAAACCTTCTTCTTACAGAGTAATGAAATAGAGGTGTGCAGTTCATTAATCGCTATAAATACAGCTATTAATACCAGATGAAACATAGCAATGAAACGGGATGATATCTCAATCACCGTGACATACAATTGAACTATCTTCCTACGTTTCCATACTACATAGTTTTGGTAAATACGCTAAAAATACAGTCGCTTACTGTAGGACAAAAAGCTTCCCTATGTTTGTCCTTATAAGCCTACTTGAACACCCATTAAAGTGGGCCTATAACGGGATCCCGTCACTTATTTAAGATGTCTTGACCCCCTTTTTTTTACCCATTTATTCTTTGGTTAACAATACTTAATCGTTTAAGGGTAAGGTATCATCGATTAACGGTAAGATTAAAAGTTTGTCAAACCTATAATAATGTAGTACTTTTCGGATATTATTAATTTAATCCATCTACGTATGAAAAAAATTTACTTTACAAGTGATTGTGAGGCGGGTACTCGTTGGCGAAACCCTCACCGCTTGCTTGCCTTAATTGCATTGTTCCTTTTATGGGGCTTTAATTATGGTCAAGCACAACAGCCAAAATCCCTTAAAGGGAGTAAAACCATGAATGTTCGGTATTTGGGCACTTCTCCCAAACTTACTGATATCAAACCCATTCCAAATAGAACAAAGAAGAACGCATCGGATGTATACATTGTTCCCAACAAACTGACTAAAACTGGATTGATAAAGCAAATTCGTAACAAGACTCCAGACCCCGTGATACAAAAAGTCATGAATAATGCGGGTCAGAGTGGCGCCCAGGTAAAAGTGGGCTTTGATGGTGGTAGCAATGAAGATAATGCCAATGTCAATGGAATAAATGTGGCCCCTCCCGATACACAGGGAGATGTAGGGCCCAATAACTACATCCAAATGACCAATAGCGTAACCACTATTTTTGATAAAAGTGGAAATACCCTTTTGGGGCCCGTACCCAACAGCGTCTTTTTTCAGAATTTGGATCCGGTGTTGGCCGGTACCAATGATGGGGACCCGGTGGTGCTTTATGATCAATTTGAAGATCGTTGGATCGTCAGTCAGTTTGCCGTAAGCCAAGGCGCACCTTATTTTATGCTGGTGGCGGTATCGCAGACTTCGGATCCTCTAGGTTCGTACAATCAATATGCCATTGATTATGGCTCGGATTTTCCTGACTATCCTAAACTGGGAGTTTGGAACGATGCACTTTACATCTCTACCAGGGACTTTGCGGACGGAGCTGGCTTCGCCGGTTTTTCATTGGTGGCCATTAATAAATTTGACATGTATAATGGCGTAGAGACAGCAGCACAGCGTTTCGAATTGGACAATCCGGAAGCGGATGGAATTCTTCCTGCAGATGCAGATGGTACTACACCACCACCTGCTGGAGAACCACATTATTCATTGTACTTGTCCGCCTCGGGGAATTCGATGAATTTGATTACAACGACCATCGATTTTGACAACCCGGCCAATTCTTCTTTGGAGTTTGGTTCCATAGCGGTTGCTCCCTATGCCTTTTTTCAGACCCAAGTTCCGCAGCCCAATGGGCAGACCTTGGATGTCTTGCCCTTCTTTTTAATGTATCGGCTTCAATATGTGAATTTTGGGGCGTATGCAAGTATGTTGACCAATCATAGCGTACAGGAATCGTCAGGCGGTGCTTTTGGTATCCGTTGGTATGAATTTAGAAAAAGTGGTGGTCCTTGGGATACGTATCAGCAAGGTACCTTTTTACCAGACGATGGTTTAAATAGATGGATGGGAAGTGTTGCCATGAACGGAGTAGGGGATATAGCCCTGGGATATTCCGTATCCAGTGCCGATTTGAACCCTTCGATTCGTTTTGCCGGACAAACCGCTAACGAAAGTGGTTCGGGTATTTTAAATGTTCCCGAGACCAGCATTCTAGAAGGTACGCTTTCAAGTAGAGGTACCAACCGCTGGGGAGATTACTCTATGATGAGCATTGACCCGGTTGACCAGGATTTTTGGTTTACTACCGAATATATCGCAAACGATGCAGCCTTTTCAGGTTGGGGAACCTTTATTTCTGAAATGGCATTTGGTGATCCACCGACGGCCGTTTGTCAGGATATTGCGGTAGAATTTGATGCAAACGACGGCAGTGTCAGCATCACACCCGAAGATATCGACAATGGTTCAACAGGTCCTAATGGAGGAGCGGTTACTTTATCCTTGGATATTGATACTTTTGACTGCAACAGCCTAGGTGAAAATGTGGTAACGCTTACCGTAACGAGTGTAGATGGCGTTACAGCCACCTGTACGGCAGTCGTAACAGTAAATGTAATCGATACCGAAGCCCCCGTAGCGGTCTGTCAAGACATTTTCGTGGAGCTTAATGGGGATAGTGTTGAGATAACGGGCGAACAATTAGACGGTGGATCTACCGACAATTGCGCCATTGTTGCTTTTTCAGTAGACCAAACTTCGTTTACCGAATTGGGAGCTTTCCCTGTTACCTTAACCGTAACGGATGCTGCTGGTCTTACAGACAGTTGTGAAGCTACTGTGAACGTTGCAGAAGGAGCGATGATCGTAGTAGACCCTACTTCTTTGGAGGCGGCCGTTAATTTGGAAGTTGATCCACCGGTAGTAGAGCGAATACTTACCATCAGTAACGAAGGTGGTGTACCCTTGGATTTTGATATTGCCATCGGCAATCCCAGCTTCACGCCTCCTGCCCAAGCAAGTCAAGATTTGACCAATTTGGATAGAAGTGTCTTCCAAGGAAACACCTCTTTTTCAGGATCATTGAAAGCCGCAGGCGCTAAAAAAACGATTCAGGCATTGTCTGGGCGTAAAAAGGCCGAAACAGCCGCTGGCGCTGTCGTAGTCGATTCAATATTCTATGACTCGGGTATTAATTTCCCTGGGGATTTTGTTGGATTTGATGATACGACCATTTCACAGGCTACCGGAGTTCGGTTTGATGTACCGGGCGATGGCTTTACACTTACGGCCGTTCGGAATGCCTATAGAACAGAAACGGTTACCAATGCTACCATCTTATTGAGTATTTATAAAGGTGGAAATGTTCCAGAGGAAGGGGAGCTGTTATCGGAACAGGTCATCACCGGCGATAGCGCAGAAGGTGATTTTCTTTTTGAAGCCCTTAATACACCATTGACCTTCGGGGCTGGTGAGCATTTCTGGGTAGTACATACCTATCCGATTGGACTTTCGTTTCCACAAGGTTTTGATGATACCCTGACCGAAACTCGGGCCAACACCTATGCTTTTAGTAGTGATGGTGGTACCTCATTTTCTTTGTTTGATGGGTTCGCTAGTTTGGTGCGTGCATTAAGTGAAGGGCAGGACAATAGTTTTATTACGCTTTCTGCCGAAACAGGAACGGTCGAACCAGGTGAATCTACGGAGATCACGGTTGCTTTTGATGGTTCTACGCTGGATAATGGAATATACGAGACCGATTTTAATATAACGAGTAACGATGTCGTTAATCCCGAAGTTACGGTTGCAACCACCTTTACGGTAAGTGGCCAACAAACTCCGGAAATTGAAGTTAATCCACTTTCGTTGGAAGCAGCTGTCGATGTGCAAGTAGACACGCCTCCGGTAGCGGAAGAAACCTTGACCATTACGAACAATGGTGGGGCACCCCTGGAATTTGATGTAGCCGCTGGCACGCCAAGCTTTACGCCTCCAGGTGAGACAAATCAGGCTTTGGCCAGTTTAGACCGAAGTGTATTTGTTGGGAATCCCAATTTCTCGGGTGCTTTGCAAAAAGCCGGTATTGAAAAGCGTGGTACGATTCGTTTATCGAATGCGCGTAAAGCCCAGGCGTTTGAAAATGCCAGTCCTGTTTTGGATTCCATTTTCTATGATTCTGGCGTTGATTTCCCAGGCGATTTTGTTGGATTTAATGATTTGACCATCTCTCAGGCTATGGGCGTTCGATTTGATGTACCGGGCGATAGTTTTACACTAACTGCGGTACGAAATGCCTACAGAACGGAAGCTGTTACCGATGCTACGATTTTATTAAGCGTATACCAAGGTGGCGATCTTCCCGAACAGGGAACGTTGCTCTTGGAGCAAGTAGTAACAGGGGATAGCTCCGACGGTGTTTTTGCCTTTGAAATGTTGGATAGTCCATTAACCTTTGGTGCAGGAGAACATTTTTGGGTGGTGTATACCTATCCATTGGGAATTACCTTTCCACAAGGGTTCGATGACACGATTACCACAACAAGGCCCAATACCTATGCATTTAGTAGTGATGGTGGTACGTCGTTTTCCTTATTTGATGGGTTTGCAAGTTTAATGCGTGCCCTAAGTCAGGGAACAACCGGCCAACTTATTACCTTATCTCCGGAAACCGGTGTTGTTGCTCCGGGCCAGTCGGTAGACGTTGCCGTTAGTTTTAACGGTGAAAGTCAGGCCAACGGTACCTATAACACCGATCTTACCGTTAGTAGTAACGATCCTTTGACCC
>CALIIC010000120.1 GCA_938020445.1 uncultured Flavobacteriaceae bacterium
CCCAAATACGAAACTTCGCCCCTGTAGCAGGTATTCGCGAGACTAACTATGATTCGGAAAATATTCTACAATTTGAGGCAGGCGCCAAATTCGGCACTTCCAAATTTTCAGGTTCCATTGCTACGTACTATGTGAATCTAAAAGATCGTATCCGAATCAACCAGGCAATTGTTGGTGGTTTGCTGGTAGACCAGACTAGATCAGAGCAAAATACGGCTACCCTCGGTTTGGAAGCGACCTGGAACTATCGCTTTACCGACCATCTCAGTTTACGAGGAAGTGCTACTTACCAGGATCATGAGATTACTAAAAACACACAAGAAGACTTGGTCAACGGTGGTTCAACTGCGGCCAATGAAGGTAACGAACTTGCACGACAACCTAATTTATTGGGCAGTTTAGGCCTCCATTTCGACACTAATAGTTTTGATGCGAATTTCAACCTGAACCATACGGGTAAAAAGTTCACTTCCGATATTAACGATGTAGAATTAGATGCCATTACCATAGCTCGTTTAGGAGCTGGATATACCTTTAATCTCAATGAGGAAAACGCCAATTCTGTACGACTCGGGTTTTCAGTATTCAATTTATTCGACAGTGCTGGCCTCACCGAAGGGAATCCAAGAGCCGGTGTTGCAGGGGAAGCGGGCGATGAAGACTTCTTCTTTGGAAGGCCCATTTTACCCAGAAGGTTCTTCTTGACCGCCACCTTTAATTTTTAATAAAAACGAGTTAGTTTAAGTTGAGCAACACATTGGCGGCCAACAGCCGTCAGTGTGTTTTCATGTTACCAAGCATATGAAAAAAGAATTGATCAAGCAGGCAATGGGCGTCTTGGATGCCAATTTTCAAAAAGAAGGTTTTACCATTCCAAGCCAAGGGCTCTATCCCTTTCAATGGAAATGGGATTCGGGCTTTATTGCCATTGGCCTTTGCTATTACAATATTGAAAAAGCCAAATTAGAAGTGAAGACACTATTGGATGCGCAATGGGAGAATGGTTTTATTCCCCATATCGTATTTCACAATGAGAACGATTCCTACTTCCCCGGAGCCGACTTTCACAAATCGGAATTACATCCCCTTTCCTCCAAAGAGTACAAATCTACCGGCATGACCCAACCGCCTGTCATGGGCTTCGTGTTGCAGGAAATGCATCGTATTGCCACCGATAAGGAAGACATGGTCGAGTTCATAAAAAAGCATATCGACAAGGTATACCAAAACCACGCATATTTCTATTCGAACAGAGATCCACACGATGAAGGTCTCGTATACATTTACCATAACTGGGAATCGGGCACTGACAATTCGCCCGTCTGGGACGATATATGGAAAACCATGAATCCGCCCGAGTATATATTTGAACGAAAAGACACGACCCATGTAGATGCCTCCCAAAGACCCTCAAAAAGGGAATACGATCATTACCTGCACATTATTGAAATTGCGAAGGAGCATCAATACGACGATGAAAAAATAGCAGCCCTATCGCCCTTTTTGGTGCAAGACCCGCTCTTCAATGCAATGCTCATCAAATCGAATGAATCACTGCTAGAATTATACGACTTGATCGGCGGTAATGAGGAAAAAAAAATACAATTAAGGCAATGGCAGCAGAAAAGTATCAAAGGGGTCAACACCAAACTATTCGATGAAGAACTAGGTGCATTCGTGCACTACGACCTTCGAAACGACCGCCCCATCAGATTTGTCTCCTCTTCCTCTTTTTCTCCCCTTTTTGCAGGTATACCCGATGTAAAAAGAGCTGAAACATTGGTGCAGACCATGGTAGACAAATTTGGCGGAAAAGACAAATACCTATGCGCCTCTTTTGACCCGACCAGCGATCGTTTTAATCCCAAAAAATATTGGAGAGGTCCCGTTTGGATCAATATGAATTGGATGCTTTATTACGGCCTAAAAAAATACCGCTTTTTAGAGCTGGCCAATCGAATTAAAAAAGACTCCGTAGAATTGATCAAACGAGACGGTTTTTACGAATATTTTGATTGTCGTAAAAACAATGGGGAAGCAAACCGTATCGGATATGGGGGAAGTAATTTCTCATGGAGCGCCGCCCTGCTCATCGATCTTTTAAACGACTAATACTTCCGAATCGTGCAGCCATCAACACCCACTTTCGATTTCCAACAAACCTACGTCCTCGAGGACGATTTTGTGCGCTTGAGTCCGCTGGAAGCACTACATGAAAAAAGTCTAGGGGCCATTGCCAGAGAGTTGGAAATTTGGACTTACTTTTTTGAAAAAGGAGCAAGTAAGGAACAGCTTAAGCGTTACATACATGCCGCGCTCAAGAATCGTTCATTGGATAAGGAATACCCGTTCGTCGTATATGACAAAGTCAAAAAAAAATACGCCGGCACAACGCGACTTTACGAATTTTCATCTGAATTGAGCACTATAAAATTAGGTCATACTTGGTATGGAAAGGACTTTAGGGGAACAGGTCTTAACAAGCATTGTAAGTTTCTTTTGTTTGAATTTGTATTTGATCGCCTTTGTTTGGAACGAGTTGGATTTGGCGCGTATAAGGAAAATAAAGTAAGTATAGCCGCCATGAAAAGTGTAGGTTGCAAAGAAGAAGGTATGCTGCGGGGCATGTTCCCAGCGCTGAATGGGAAAGGAAGAACCGATGCCATTTTGTTCAGTATCTTGAGAAAGGAATGGCAAGCTTACGGTAAATCAGCATTACAAGAAAAACTACGTCAAGTATCCAAGAATTAAAAATAGCAGCCAAACCATGAATTATCTAGACTATAGTATCATTGTTGTATACCTCGTTGGTTTTTTGGGAATCGGATTCCTCTTTAAAGAAAACAAAAGCTCTGGCGACTACTTTTTAGGAGGTCGTAACACCTCTTGGCTGCCTTTGAGCCTTTCCGCAATGGCGACACAGCTATCGGCCATTAGTTTTATTTCCGCTCCCGCGTTTGTGGGGCTTAAACCAGGAGGGGGCATGCAATGGGTCACCTATGAATTTGGTGTACCGCTTGCAATGGCTTTTTTATTGATCGCTATATTGCCTACCCTCTACAAATCGGGTATTGTAAGCGTTTATGAGTATTTGGAAAAGCGTTTCGATGCTTCTTCGCGACTGCTTATCAGCTTTGTTTTTCAGATCAGCAGGTCTGTCGCAACGGGCGTCATGGTCTATACCATGGCCCTTATTTTGCAGGCGACCATACAACTCGATTTTTGGATTTCGGTCCTTATTATTGGCCTGATCACCATGATCTATTCCTTTCAAGGAGGTATGAAAGCCGTAATTTGGGGAGATGTCATACAGATGGGTATTCTATTTTTGGGCATCATCATTTGCCTTTCCTATGGCATTAGTGAACTTGGTGGCTTTGATAATTTTCTGACCCATGTAGATCGCGACCGTATAACTGCGGTTGATTTTGACAAATGGGGGTTCAACAATGCCGACGGCTCTGACGAATTCGGTTTTTGGCCCATGGTCATTGGTGGTTTTTTTCTCTATTCCTCTTACTATGGCACCGACCAGACCCAATCACAACGACTGCTTTCTTCGAGCAGTATGGGCAACTTAAAAAAGCTAATGTTGTCGAATGGCCTGTTGCGTTTCCCTTTTACCCTTACCTACTGCATCATGGGGCTCGTACTAGGAACACTCTTACTGCAGGATGCCAGTTTTCAAGAACATATGGAAACCGTGTACCAGGCGAACATTTCTTCTCTAGAAGGCAAAAAAGCAGACCTATTGGTACCCGTTTTCATTATCAAATACCTTCCAAACGGAATCATCGGCATACTGATCGTTGCGATTATGTCGGCAGCCATGTCTACCCTTAGCTCTACCGTAAATTCTTTATCGGCCGTAACGATGGAAGATTTTGTAAAACGCTTCAAACCCGACATTAGCAGTCAAAAATACGTACACTATTCACGTGTCTTATCTATTTTTTGGGGCATGGTCTGTTTGTTCTTTGCCTTTTTCGCCGGAAACATTGAAGGAACCGTCATCGAGGTCATCAACAAAATAAGCTCTGTGTTCTACGGTCCTATATTAGCCGCTTTTATCCTGGCCATTCTTACAAAGAAAACCCATGCACTGGGAGCCAATATAGGAATTGTGGCCGGTTTATTGTTTAATATGTATTTATGGCTATACGTACCCCAAGTGTTTTGGTTTTGGTGGAACGTACTAGGCTGCGTAGTGACTATTTTAGTAGCTTACGTCACCAGTTACCTCATAAAAAGACAGGTAAACGAAGGATTGGCCGTTGAATATTACGCAGGGAAAAAAGAGGTTCTTATCCTCATTGGATATTTTATGATAATCATCTTATTCAGTATTTCACTTCCCAACCTTTTAAACTAACTTGCCGTATGAAATTCGTTATCGCTCCGGATAAATTTAAGGGTTCCTTGACAGGATTCGAGTTTTGCGATATTGTGGCCGAGGGCTTAAAAATAGGATTTTCAGATTCCGAAATAATCAAAATGCCCCTTGCCGATGGTGGTGATGGTACCATGGAGGTCGCTCAACATTACATTCAGGGAGAAACGCTACAATTGCAGGTAAACGATCCTTTTTTTAGGCCTATTGAAAGTGGCTACCTTTTTTCTGCCCAAAATAAAGTTGCCTATATCGAAATGGCGGAGGCTTCTGGTTTAAAGTTGTTGCATGCGAAAGAATATGATTGCATAAACGCTACCACCTTTGGTACGGGGGAACTACTGCGTGACGCCCTTGATAAAGGTGCTGAAGAAGTTATTTTGGGAATTGGTGGAAGTGCTACCAACGATGGGGGCATGGGAATGGCCATCGCCTTAGGGTATCGGTTTTTAGATCAAAATGGCCAAACCTTGAAAGGTATCGGTGCCAACCTCTCCAAAATTCATACAATTGATGCAAGTAAGGTACATGCTAGAATAAAAGAAGTTTCTTTTAAGGTAGCCTGCGATGTCACCAACCCGCTGTACGGAGCGAATGGGGCCGCCGCTATTTATGCAAAACAAAAAGGGGCCACGAACGAAGAGATCAGATTTCTGGACAAGGGACTCCGGAACTTCGCAAAGGTGATTCTCGAACAATACCACCAGGATCTTCAGGAAGTTTCAGGTGCCGGGGCGGCTGGCGGAATTGGAGGCGGTGCCCTGGTCTTTTTAACTGCCGAGCTGTGTTCAGGTATCGATTTGGTCAAAGAGATGGCAAATTTTGATTCGACCATTGAAGGTGCCGACTGGATCATCACGGGAGAAGGGCGATTGGACGGGCAGACCCTTTCAGGAAAAACCATTGACGGCGTTCTCGCATCGGCCAAACAACGAAATATACCCGTAGCGGCATTATGTGGGTCGGTCGCTATTAGCGAGAAGCAAAAAACGACCATGGGGCTGTCCTATGTACAAGCAATTTCTGATGGCATGCTAAACTTGGAGCAGGCCATGAAGCAAAGTAAACCAAACCTACTCAAAGCCACCATAGATTTTACCGGTCGGTTAAAATAGTACCTCGTTAATGGTTTAAGTTTAACTCCTCAAAATCCCAAAGACAGCGTTCTAGCATTTTTAATAGGTATCAGTGTACCCAACGACACTTTTTGAAAACAGAATACCCGTAACTTTAGCAATCAAAAAGCTGCACCTGTGTCTTTTAATTTTACCGATATCGTACTGTTCTTAGGGGTAAGCCAAGGAATATTCCTTGCCATCAGCTTACAACTTATACACAACCGAAATAAAGGTGCCAATCGCGTACTTTCCTGGCTTTTATTGATTTCGGTAGTAATGCTTTTTGCACGTATTTCGACCTTTCGTATCCCGGCGGAATGGGTATGGCGTTTCGGAATTTTGGTTGATACAAGTCTATTCCTTTTCGGGCCCCTCGTTTTTTTGTACGTCCGTAAAATGCTTTTTTCAGAAACTCGCACCCCCACGTTTAAATGGGTCCACTATATTCCCGCTATACTTCATTTATCGTATTACCTATGGACCCTGAGCATTCCGCTTCAAGATTTTAATGCCGCTTATGCCAAGGGAGCGTTAAACTTGCAATTTTTCATCGTTGAAGCGGCCGGTTTGATCTTCTTTGTTGTGTATTGGATAAAAACCTACCTGCTGCTAGCTAAGTATCGCAAAGAAGAAAAAAAACAGTTATCGTTTCGGCAAACCATTTTTACATTTTTGGGTTGTGTAATGGGCGCTTTACTATTGTCAATAACTTTGTGGGGAATTAGCTTTGTCTCCGTACAATTCTTTCGTGTTCAAATTCCCTACCTCGGGTATACCACCATGTGGATCAGTACGCCCCTATTTATCTATATCATTGGTTACTTTAGTCTTCGACAACCCGAGATTTTCAGAATTTCCATCTCGGAAAAAAACAAAACCGAAAAAGACCGCCTTAAGCCCGAAGAAATTCAACAACTCCAAAAACGTTTAAACTACTTTATGTCGGAAGAAGCCGTTTATATACAACCCGATTTAACCTTGAAATCCCTGGCTGAAAAATTGCATACTTCTCCCAATAATTTATCGTGGCTTTTGAACCAAGTCTACCAAGCAACTTTTTACGAATACGTTAATGGTCATCGCATCAACGCATTTATCAAGCGGCTAGAAAATGAAGAGCATCGAAACCATACCCTCTTATCTCTGGCAATGGATGTGGGCTTCAATTCAAAATCAACTTTCAATAAGGCCTTCAAGGCCGTAAAGGGACAAACACCTAGCCAATTTATCAAAAACCAGCAAGTTGCTTAGAAAGGGTATACATGTACCCAAAGCGTCGCTATTGCTTTGAAATGCTTTTAGTTTTATGGCTTAACAATTAAAACTTTTAGAAATGAAAAAGCCTAATTTATTTTTCCGATCGGCGATAGCAATGCTCTCATTGGCCGTACTACTTTTAAGCGCATGTATTAAGGATTTTGAAGGACATGGTGGTAAACCAATAAAAGTAAAAACCTTGGTAGGGGAAGACTTCCCTGCAAATGACGGACTTTTTGTTTCCCCTGACGGTACGATATTCGCCTCCAACTTTGGGGTATTCGATCAAACCCAAGGCAAGTACAATGGCACTACGGTTTACCAAGTAAGTAAAAAAGGGGATATTACCGAAAAAGCGACCGGTTATGAAGCTCCTATGGCCGGGGTCACGGACAGCAAAGGAAATTTCTATTTTACCAATGAAAACAATAATGATCTTGTCTCAGGGGTTTTGGTCAAAATAGCACCAGATGGTTCTTCCTCCCAGTTGGCAGAAATTCCCGGTTGGCCTTCTGGCTTAACGATAGATGGGGATGATAATATCTACGCAGCTAATTTTGCACTTCCGGTCATCAATAAAATAACACCCGAAGGTACGGTATCAACCTTTGCCACGGATGATCGCTTAGCAGGATGTGTTGGTATCGATATCGATAAGTACGGAAATATTGTGACCGCTAACTTTTCAACTGCCGATTTCCTAAGTATCAATACCGATGCGCAAGTTTCATTGATTACCACGGTTCCCAATGTCACCTTAGGTTTTGCCATCGGCTATATGACCATTTTCGAGGATGCCATCTACGCAACCGGTATTAGCGAGCATGTAATTTTCAAGATTACGCTTGACGGCACGACCAGCATTTTTGCGGGTACGGGAGAAAATGGAAGCACAGATGGGAAGCTATCGAAGGCGACCTTTTCAAGTCCAAACGGTATTGCGGCCGATCATCAAAGGAGAATCCTATACATCTCTCAATACGGGACGCCGGGGCTCCGAAAAATAAAATTTTAAAATAAATCGGCACAAAGGGTAACAATCGCAAAAAAAAGATATCCTTAGTGCCACATCAATCAATTAAAAATAAATACATGAAAACCATTGTACGCAATCAAATCTCTTTATTCTCTCTGCTTATTTTGTTCAGCATTGCAGGGCCGATACCGGCGCAGAGCACTAATTCAACTGCAACCGAATCAAAAGTCAAGGCCCTGGATGCCGAATTTTGGAATGCTTATAATCAATGCACCGTTGAAGACTTTAGAAAATACCTGACCAATGACCTAGAGTTCTATCATGACAAAGGAGGGTTGACCACTGGCTTGGAAAAGATGCTCACCTTGGTCAAGACCGGTATTTGTGGCAAACCAGATACACGCCTCAGAAGGGAAGCCATTGAAGAAACGGTTCAATTTTTCCCCTTGAATAATTATGGCGGAATACTTACTGGCGAACACCTGTTCTATTTGAGCGAAAAAGGACAACCGGAACGGTTGATCGAAAAGGCCAAATTTACCCATGTTTGGCAAGAAACCAATGGCCAGTTAAAAATGGCACGAGTGCTCAGTTACGACCATCAACCTATATCGGAGAATAGTTTTAAAGAGCAAATGGTGCTCTCGCCCGAAAACCTGTCTCGTTTTGCGGGTACCTATCAAGCTCCGCAAACTGGAGAAGTGATTGTAACATATGGCAGTGATCAACTCTTGGAGATGAAAGCGGGGCCAATGCAGTCAAAACTTTATCCTGAAACGGAGACACTGTTCTTTATGAAAGAGGCACCCATAACCATCGAATTTGTATTGGACAAAGAAAAACAGCCTAGTAAGTTTATCGTTCGCGAAAACGGGAAAATTGTCGAAGAAGCCCAAAAGGCACAATAGCCGATGACCGGCACTTCGAAACGGTTTTTTGGCTGCTAAACGCCTTTAAACATGGATAATGACATATAAGTGACACCTAAATGTCGCTATAATAACCGTCTACAAGCCATACATTTGTTTCAAACAAAATCACGGCGAATGGAAACCCAGTCAATTGCAAAGAACCTAGTATATTATCGAAAATTAAGGGGATATACCCAAGAGGATCTATCCTCAAAGACCCAAGTAACCGTTCGCACAATTCAGCGTATTGAAAAAGGCAGTGTGCAACCTCATCTCCAAACCATTAAGCTGTTGGCTGACGGCTTGGGGATTGAGGTTGATACTCTTTTACCGCTAGAAAACCCCAAGGAAGAAACCATTCAAAAGAAATGGTTGATTCTTTTGCATAGCACTCCTTTTTTGGGTTTTATCATACCCCTTGCCAATATATTGTTCCCACTGTTTCTGTGGATTCACAAACGGGAAGACAACAAGATATACGATAATCATGGTGCCAAAATCATTAATTTTCAAATCACTATGAGTCTGCTTTATGTGCTTTCGTTCATTGCGCTTGTTACTATTGAAAAGTGGGGTTTCTTTTTCTTTATATCGGTGATTCCCATAAGTGTCTGTATCATGCTCTATAACATCATTCGAGTAGTCAACACCAAAGGCTGCTACTATCCACTCGCGATTCCCTTTATAAGAAGTAACAATTCAACCCGTGCTCATCTTTGTCTTGCATTGCTATTTGTCGTTGCAGCAACAAGTTGTTCGGTAAAAGAAAAAAATACGGATCAGGTACAGCGTTTGGATAACACTACCATCGGCACCGATTCGTTGACCAAGGCCATTGAAAAGCTCGTAACACAGGGGAATGTGCATGGGATGGCCGTTGCTATTTTTAACGAGAACGAGGTGGTATACCAACGAAATTTTGGTTATAAGAATTACGAAAAAAAACAACTCCTTAGCGATGCTACAAATATGTACGGAGGGTCTTTTAGTAAGGCAGTTTTTGGTGTACTTGTGATGAAATTAGTCGAAGACGGAGTGCTTGATTTGGATACACCATTAGAATCTTACTTGCCCAAAAAAATATATGAATACGAACCCTTGACACGTTGGCACGATGATTTTTCAGCCTTGAAAAACGATAGCCTCTATCATACAATAACCGCTCGCATGTGCTTGAATCACACTACTGGTTTTGCAAATTCTAGATGGCTCGAGAAAGATCACCAGCTTCGGGTACATGGGAAGCCGGGATCTAGATATTCCTATTCAGGGGAAGGTTTTATTTACCTTCAGGTGGTTTTGGAAAAGCTTCTAGGAAAAAACCTGGAAACAATGGCACAAGAACTTATTTTTCAGCCTTTGGGGATGAAAAACTCGAGCTATCAGTGGTCTCCCCGTTTTGAAAATGATTTTGCCCATGGCCATGGCACCGATGGGGAATTATGGAAAAAGGATATCGATAATGAACCTAGAGGCGGAAGCACCTTGGAAACCACGCCCGAAGACTATGCCAAGTTTCTGACAGGAATGCTTCAAGGCAAAATACTATCAAAAGAATCCTATAAGGAATTATTTAAACCACAGATAAGAATACGTGCTATTAAACAGTTTGGTCCCCTTGCCTTAAAAGACTCGACACTCAATGACCCAATTGAATTGAGTTATGGTTTGGGATGGGGAATCATACAAACCCCTTATGGAAAAGGAGTATTCAAAGAATGCCATGGTGATGGGTTTCAGCACTACTCTATCCTATTCCCCGAAGCGAAAAAAGGAGTGTTTTTTATGACCAATAGTGATAATGGAGAAGGAGTTTTCAAGGAGGCCCTGGCCCTTACTATCAAAGACACTTACACCCCCTGGGAATGGGGAAACTATATCCCATATGACCAGAAGTAATATTTAAACAAAAGAACCAGTACCCTATAAAATTCTAGAAAATGAAAAATCTATCCTTTTTAATTGTCCTATGCAGTGTATTATTGTCCCAACCAATGTTTGGACAAAACGAGCCGGTCATTTTTCCTGATTTTTACTTGGAAAAGGCCATCAGGAGTTTTTTAGACCGTCCTACGGGGGCGATTACACAAGGGGATATGCAGTCATTGACCTCTTTTACTGCAATTGGAAGGGGTATTACAGATTTAACCGGCTTGGAACATGCAAAAAACCTAAGCACGCTAAGATTGCACAACAACAAAATTGAAAAATTAGCCCCTCTGAGCCACCTTTACAAACTTAAAAACCTCGGCTTGAACGGAAACCAAATCAACGACCTCTCGCCCCTTCAAAACCTGACCAGACTGTCACAACTATCATTTGACAGAAACAGGATCAGCAGCATCGATTGCCTTGAAAGGCTGCGAAAGTTGAAAGGGATTACCGGTAACTTTAATCGTATCAGTGATGTTTCAGTGGCCCGTAACTGGAAACGACTAACCCATTTTAATATGGCTTTCAATCAATTGAAAGACCTTTCTCCATTGGCCAATTTGACCAAATTGAAAGGAATCTGGGTTCCGGATAATCAAATAATTTCGATTGCCTGTTTGGAAAAGCTCATCAATCTAGAAATACTTGTCTTAGAAAAGAACCCAGTAGCGGACATACAAGTGCTTAAAAAACTGCCCAACCTGGTGCAACTCAACCTTATGGACAGTAAGGTTACAGATTTCAGTCCACTTTCAGAATTAAAAAAAGTGGGGGTATTGGTGCTGCGAAACAACCGCTTACGGAATCTTCAATTTCTAAAGGGGATGGAAACCATTGAATGGTTGGATCTCCGCGACAATCAACTCACGAACATCACTATTCTTGAAAAGCTACCGAAACTTAAAAAATTGTTCCTTTCCGGGAATAAAATTGAGTCTATCGTTCCCTTATCAAACAAGAAAGCCTTGCAATGGGTACTATTGGATGATAACAAAATAGCCAATCTATGGCCTTTGTACCAACTGGAAAACCTTACCGATCTAATGCTGCATAACAATCCGCTAAAAGCAACCGAGCGCCTTGAGACTATGAACGAAGCTGTATTGACAAAGCTTAAAGCCGACGGAAAAAGTGTTGTGCTGGAATCGGTACAGGTAAACTCTATTTATCAAATGGAGCCGAGTCGTTCGGTTAATTGAATTGTTTCACACGTACGCTACTATTCTGCTTCTGTGGTTTTTTTAAATCCATGGACATCATGCATACCTATTTCTTTTAAAATACCTCTTATCATTATTATTGGTGTTGAAGTCAATTTGAAAACGATAGTTCCCCTCCTGAACTAGGTACCGATAACAAGCGCTCCCTACTTTAGGTATGCGATATAGAAAAATGACTCCTGCCAATCACTATATTTTTTCGATATAATTTCCTTGTTGTAAGGCATAAACCAATTTTGTGCTTAGCGGAAATTAAAATTTTTAATCTTCTGATTTTCAATACTATTAACACCGACGTTCAAAAACATCACCTATCTCGTTTGGGGGTATTTGACTGTAAAAGCTACTTATTGGAGAAGCGCATAAACATTTTAAGTTATTCAAACAAAGTATAAACAACAAAATAATAAAAAGATGATTGACGAAGACAAGAAACCAGCAGCAGAAGTATCAAAAACTGCAGGATCAAAAAACATTTACATCGCCACCAGTGCCATGACCGTAGGGGTCAAGAAACAAAAAGATGGAACGTATGTGGCAGAACCAAAATCGGGAGGTGTGGCTCCTGGTATTCTGAACGCCCTCCCGGCCGAGTACAAACTCAAAGGTTGGAGGGGAATCGTCAAAAGCCAGGGTCCCGAGATCGATGACAAATCGCAGGATGCCTTAAAAGAATTCGGCAAAAAGCATGGTTTTGATGCACCGGACGCTGAAGGGCAGACCTTCCAAAATCAATTCGTAGAAGAAAACGATTTCTTCGAATTTTATGTGAACGCTACCAATGGTACCGTTTGGCCATTAATTCATGACATGCCCGAGAAGCGCGGAAGAACTGCCGACTTCGAAACATTAAGTGCCGTTGACCAAACATATTCCGATGACCTCTTTAAACAAATATTGCTAGACCTTAAAGAGGAAAACCTAACGCTACCAGAAGGAGAACAAAAAACACTTGACGATGTTGTTATCTGGGCACACGACTACCATGTGTTCAATGTTCCGGGAATGATGCAAGAATTGGCCGCGAACTTGCCCGATGGAGACCCGTTGAAAGGATCACCCAACATCTCGTTCTTCCATCACGAGCCTTGGCCAGCAATAAGTCCAGAAGCATCTCCGGATGGGGGCAGAGGCGTAAAGGATGGTGTCGTGTACGCCGACTTTAATCCAAGCGATGCGGCAGAGTTCAAGAAAACGCTCGAAAACTTGGTACAGGCCGATACCTTAGGTTTCCATACTGAAGGAGATGCCGTAGGTTTTCTGGCCACAGCAGAAAAATTTGGTGTTACATCGCCAGATTTGGAGAAAAGAGTCTTCGTTGACCCTATTGGTTCCCCTAAATCTAATATGCGCCAAAACGCCGACATTCGAATGCCTTTCCTGCAAGAAGGATTGGCCTCAGATTCCGTACTGAACCAGGAACTACGCAAGCCACAGCGCGGCGAAGATGGAGTCGTTTCCACGATTCAGGATCCCATAAGAGCTACTGCCTTAGAATTTAAGGGAAAGGCTATGCAGGAGGTCGTTGATTTTTCTGCAAAAGTCAACGAACTCAGCAAAAAAACAAACCCTACAGAGAATGAACAGCAAATGATTGAAGCTGAACCGGGCATCACCAATAGAATGATGAACGGAGGTGCCACACCATATGATAAAATGACTGTTAGCGAACAGGTCTATTTTGATCCGGAAAAAACCCATATCAATTCTGTACAGCGGTTCGATTACACCAAGGGAATCGCAGAATTCTTGAAGGGCTATCAGCAGTTCTTACAAGATTTAAAAGAACAAGGAGTCGCAAATCCGGAGAAAGAGTTCCAGTTTAACTTGATTACGGGTGCAGGTAGGTCAGGAGATCAGGTACATGAGTACACCCAATACGAAAAGAAGACCAAGAAAATCATGAACGAGATTAAGGAGGAATTCCCTGGCGCCCTATACCATTTTAAGGCAGGTATCCCCAATCCCGAATTGCCGATTGCAAATGCCGCAACCGACATTGTCTTGGTCAGCTCCGTGGCCGATGGTTATGTGATCGCTGGTCCGGAGATCATTGAATCGATCATCGCTGCCGGTGAAAGAGGAATGTTGCCGCAAGACTACAACCCACAATTGATTGTGAGTAGTACTGTGGGGCTTGCCAGAGACTTAGACAATTTACCACCCAATACTCCAGAACGATTGCAGATGGTGGTACCAACTCCTGAAAACTTTACCGCGGCCCTTCACAAAGCCCGTGCGAATAGACTGGCCAAAAAAGACATTGGCCCTGAAAATGCGTTAAAAGACCTGCAGACCATTTCCGATGTGCTTCCTGCGGCAGAAGGTGACTTTGGTAAAATTGCGACCACGGTTATGGAAGGAGCACGTACCGATGCTAGGGCAACCGCAGAGCAAATGCGGGAGGAATTCAGGGATATGCGTCAAGAGAAATATTTCCAACCCAAGGAGGTACGGGATCAAGAGCGTCAACAAGCCCGCGAAGCACAACAGCCGGCACGTGAAGCGAGTCCGGCAACTACCGAAACTGTAGCAGCAGCACCTGCTGTGGCTGCTTCAACAAGCCCATTTGCAGGGCTTGGTGCAACAGTGCAATCACCTGTAACACGTGCAAAACATACCAGAAAGCCGTCTGCAGCCATAGCTGCAAAACAAAAGAAGTTTAGTGGTCCAAAATAATAAAACACCCCTCAAATTCTTATAAATGATGAAAGCCCACGTTTTAACCGTGGGCTTTTTTACGCTACATAAGTTGGCATAAAATGATTTCAAAGCAAAAAACTATTAGTATTGATTTTGGCTACGTATAAACGGCTTGAAACTTTTTGGCACGACATCCGTATGAAAAGCAATTGCATCATACCGGAAGTCAGACCCACTATATCCTGCAACTCAGCAGCACCTAACAGCTGTTATGCATAGTGTTGATACCATAGCGTTAACAACACACGCCCTTGTCAACCGATAAAAAATGATATCACTCGCAACATCAATCTGCTTAAGGTGAACCCAATTATCAAAGATGAATAG
>CALIIC010000121.1 GCA_938020445.1 uncultured Flavobacteriaceae bacterium
GATGCATCGGTACCCTTGGTCGATAGCTTTTCAACGGAAGACATCACTCCTGTAATAACAGGGCAAGGAAATCCGAATGAGATTCTTACGGTTGAAATCGATACGGATGAGGATGGAATGGTAGATGTAACTTATACGGTCACCACCGATGCTAGTGGAAATTGGAGTTTGGATACGGAAACCGCTGTTTCAGATTCAGGAACATTCCCAGTCTTATTAGATGGAGACGTCCTATCTATAACTGCAACAGACCCCGCTGGAAACACGGGAACTGGAGTGGTCGATATTTCAGTAGATAGCGACGGAGACGGCCTTACCGATAATGAAGAAGCCACTTTAGGTACCGATCCAAACAATCCGGATTCGGATGGCGATGGAATTGATGATGGCCAAGAAGTAACCGACCTGACCGACCCCTTGGATGATTGTAGTTCGGTGGGTGGAACTCCTTTAAATGATAGTGATTGTGATGAGGACGGCCTTACCAATCAAGAAGAAGCAGCCTTAGGTACAGACCCGAACAATCCAGATAGCGACGGTGATGGTCTCACCGATAGTGAAGAAGTAGCTCTTGGAACGGACCCACTAAATTCCGATACCGATGGAGATAGTATTCTCGACGGCCAGGAAGTAACAGACAATACAAATCCGCTTGACGATTGCGATGCAATCAATGGACAATTATTAGCTGACAGTGACTGTGATGGCGATGCGTTAACCAATGCAGAAGAAACCGCTTTGGGCTCCGATCCCGAAAACCCTGACACGGATGGTGATGGTATTAACGACGGACAAGAGGTTGCAGATGCAACGGACCCATTAAATCCTTGTAGTTCGTTAGGGGGTACTCCACCGGAAGCTATTGCCTGTGACATTGAAATCGAAAGTGATTTGGTTGCCCCGGGAACAAATGCGGGAGTCTTTAGAATCAACAATATCGAGTCCTATCCTAACAACACGGTAAGGATATACAATAGGTGGGGATTACAAGTCTTCGAGACAAGGGGTTACGACAACAATGGAAACGTTTTTAGTGGTATTTCACAAGGTAGGGGAACGATCAAAAAGAATGATCAGCTCCCAGTAGGGGTATACTTCTATATAATCGAATATAGCAACGACCAAGGAGCACGCACCAAGAACGGCTACCTCTACATTAACCGATAATCCAAACCAAAACTGAAAAATATTCCAATAACTAAGACCAATGAAAAAAAACATAATTACAATCGCACTTTTAATAGTCACCTTTTGGGGGCTGGAAGCACAACAAGATGCGCAGTATACGCAATATATGTACAACACAGTCGCTGTGAACCCTGCCTATGCGGGATCAAGAGGTGTTCTTAGTATTGGGGCACTTTATCGATCGCAGTGGATAGGGTTGGATGGAGCTCCGACTACACAAACGCTCAATATACATACGCCCGTTTCGGAACGTGTAGGGCTTGGGCTTTCTATCGTAAATGACGAAATCGGAAATGGTACCAACCAGGATACCTATTTCGATGCGGTGTTTTCGTATACCGTGCCTATCTCGGAAAGTGCGAAACTATCCTTTGGGGCAAAAGCCGGTGGACATTTGCTGAATATTGATTTTAACAAACTTCAAAATTTCAACCCATCTGGTGATGCCGCTGGGCAAAGTAATATAGACAAGCGGTTTTCCCCGAATTTCGGAGCCGGTGTCTATTATCATACCGAAACGTTCTATGCCGGCCTATCGGTTCCTAATTTTTTACAAACCGAACATTTTGACGATTCGGGACAAGGAACTTCTTTTCTGGCACAGGAGCGAATGAACTGGTATTTGATTTCGGGATATGTTTTTGACTTAAATCCGAATCTAAAATTAAAACCTGCCGTGCTTTTAAAAGCGGTTGAAGGGGCACCATTACAAGCAGATATTTCTGCTTCCGCACTGTTCAATGAAAAGTTCTCTTTGGGAGCTGCCTATAGATGGGATGCCGCACTAAGTGCCCTTTTTGGATTTCAGATCAATGAAAAACTCATGTTGGGCCTTGCTTACGACAGGGAAACTACCGAGTTGGGTAATACCTCTTTCAATGATGGATCCTTCGAAGTCTTTCTGAGATATGAGTTACTCACCAAATATAAAAAAGTAATTACCCCTAGATTCTTTTAAAAAAGACCACCATGCAGAAAAAAATAAAACAGATAACCTTAGGGGCCGTCCTATGCGTTTCAATTGGCTATTCACAGGAAAAACAGGTAAAACGAGCGGGTGCAGACTTTGAAAGTTATGCGTATGCAGATGCCATTGATTCTTATGAGCGGCTGATAGACAAAGGGTATAGCTCGGAAGCAATTTACAAGAATCTTGGAAATGCGAATTACAAGACGGCGAATTATGATGCGGCCGCAAATTGGTACGCAAAACTATTTGAGCTTAAAAACACAGAACAGGACCCTGATGATATATACAAATATGCACAATCCTTAAAATCGTTGGAGAAGTATGAGGAGTCTAATAAATGGATGAAGCGATTAGAAGCAATAAAAGCTGAGGACACAAGGGCGATCAAGTTTGAAAACAACTTGGATTATTTGGAAAAGATCAAAGAAGCGTCCGGGAGGTATGAAGTTAAAAATCTTTCGGTAAACTCAAAAAGCGCGGAATTTGCACCGTCTTTTAACGGGGACCAATTGGTTTTTTCCTCCGGGAGGGATAAAGGACTTGCAAGAAAGGATATACATGAATGGAACAACGAGGCTTTTTTAAACCTGTTTGGTGCCACGGTCATGGAGAATGGGGAGCTTATGGCGCCCATTAAACTATCAAAAAAAATAAATAAAAAGACCCACGAATCGTCGACAGTTTTTAGTAAGGATGGGAAGACCATGTACTTCACAAGAAACAACTCCAAAAAAGGAGGCTTTGCCCGTGATAAAAAAGGATTTAGTAGGTTGAAAATCTACCGTGCCGAATTAAGGGATGGTAAATGGACCAACATCACGGAACTACCTTTCAATAGCGACGACTATTCTGTGGCACATCCTAGTTTGAACAGCGATGAAAGCAAGCTGTATTTTGCTTCGGACATGGCCGGTACGCTAGGCGAATCCGACATTTTTGTGGTTGATATTAAGAAAGATGGCGCGTATGGAACACCTGTTAATATGGGTGACAAGGTGAATACCGAAGGAAGGGAGACTTTCCCTTTCGTGACCAGAAACGACGTATTGTATTTTTCTTCCGATGGCCACCCCGGATTGGGAGGTTTGGATGTTTTTGCCACGAACACAAAAGATTGGGAGAACATGTATGTGGTAAATATTGGGGGACCTGTGAATAGTAAGGAGGATGATTTTTCTTTTATTTTGAACGAAGAGACAAAAAAAGGATTCTTTGCCTCGAACCGGCCGGGCGGGCAGGGAAGTGATGACATTTATGGCTTTACGGAAATAGAAGAAATTGATTTGAGCTGTAGTACGTTGGTCGATGGTACCGTAAAAGATAAAGAAACGGGATTACCATTGAAGGGCGCCGATGTTCGTATTGTAAATTCGAACAATGAACTCGTTGCCCAATCCGTATCGGGTGCTGATGGTGTTTTTTCTATGGAAGGAGACTGTAAAAAAGGAGACTATGCCATGATGGTTTCTTTGCCAGAGTATGACCAGAACGTCTTGAGTTTAGCCGTTGCTGAAATGAGCGATATCGCGGGAATGGAGATTTCATTGACAAAAACGATCATTCAACCAGAGGTCGGGACCGATTTGGTGAAATTCCTTTCCATTGAGCCCGTTTATTTTGATTTGAATAAATCGGACATCCGTCCCGATGCGGCACAAACCATCCAAAAAGTGGCCGACTATCTTAAGTTGTTCCCCCGCCTAAAAATCCAAGTGCAATCACATACCGATGCAAAAGCAGGAAATGATTACAACCAACGGCTTTCTGATCGAAGGGCAAAGGCTACCGTAGCTTACCTTGTCGAACAAGGAATAGATGCAAGTCGGTTAAGTGGTCAAGGTTTTGGGGAAACTCGTTTGATCAATGACTGTACGGCAAGAGAAAAGTGTGAAGATGTTGTACATCAAGAGAATAGAAGATCTGAGTTTGTTGTAGTAGAGTAAGATTTTAGTGTTTATGTGTGAAAAGGTGTCTTTCCAGAGGTGGGTAAGACGCCTTTTTTGTTTTTAGAATGCTATTCTCACTTGGCAAGAAACAGAATGAATATACGTCCCATTAAAAAGTACATGGTTACTTCTTTATAGTTGTTTGCTATTGGAAGGCCTCGAAGAATGAGGTATTTAGTAGCTAATTTTTCTTTACTAACTGCTGATCTTTTAGAACAATGATCGATGTATTACATCGATTAAGCACCATTTCACAACAACTTCTCGACGAAATGCAACAAATCTTTAACATGAAGTCTATTTAATACTATGTTTGAAAGAAAAAGATTACAAAATAACGATTGAATCAAAATTATTTTTTGTTCGAATTAGCCATGTCAAATGAAAAAAACTCATCTTCCCAAGGGTGTCAGGCTCCATATTTTTGAAAAACAAGTATATAAATATAGTAAAATAGGCAAAGCGGGTCATATAGCCATAATCCTATTTCTAATGTGCTTCTCGATCCAAATCTACGCACAAAATTGTACTTTAAATGCTGGAATAAATCAAACGTTTTGCGGAAATGCGACCACTTTTGAGCTTTCCGGATCTGCTACGGGATTGCTTGTAGATCCACCCACTTGGTCCCAGATAGGGGGCCCGTCTGCCATTATTGAGGAACCTACCAACTTAAATTCACAGGTTTCGGGTCTCATCGGAGGAAATGATTACACGTTTCGGTTATCGGCCACCTGTTCGGATGGCAGTTCGCAGTTCCAAGATGTCACGATAACGGTGGCACCCATAACAATGGCCGACGCAGGTCTTGACCTGGCTTCGTGTCCCGATAGTTCAGGGTCTTTGATAGTCAATGCCAACAACCCTTCGAATGTAGGCGAGGTGGGGGAATGGACGATTGAAGGAAGCAATGATGCAGGGGTTACGGTTAATTTCCCAAATTCGCCGAGTACCACGATTTCGCTGGCCGATACGAATGCAGGCACCACTACCCTCCGTTGGACCATACGCGGCCCCGATTATGCTCCTGGAGAGTTTTGTGAATCTTTTTCAGAAATAATCATTACCAATTATGGGGGTGAGGCTTTAGTGGATGCGGGTGCGGATCAGAATCTAGATCAATGTTATACAGTTTCCCAATCAACTTCTTTAGACGCAAGCTTTGGTGGCAACGATATAAACGGACAACAAGGAACATGGTCTTTGGTTAGTGGACCGAATACCCCTGTTTTCGGCAATGCAAATCATAATGAATCTAATATAAGCGACCTTATCGAAGGTACCTATGTGTTACGCTGGTCCGTTACAGGACCATGCGTCAACGGATCCGATACCACAACGATAACGGTTGCCACGCCGACCCAAGATATCACGGAAGCCACAGTGGTACAAAGAAGCATTCGGTATTGTGACCCTACCATAACAACGGCTACCTTAGAGGGTGGAGTTCCTGAATTTGCCGGTGAAACGGTTTCTTGGGTGCAAACGAGCGGTCCTTCTGGAGCGGTCATCCTCGATGATGATAATAGTACCACACAGGTAACGGGATTGAACGGCAGTAGCACCTATCGATTTTTATATACGATTACAAATAACAATACCGGATGTGATGATACGGCAGAGGTAATAGTTCGTTATACGAATACCACCATATCCATAGTGGCCAATGGAGGCGATGATATCCTGGCCGAATGTGGTGTAACCGAAGTTAGTATTCCTTTTACAACCACGGGGAACGGCGGAAATTCATATAGTATCATTAGTGGTCCTGCCGGTTCTACTGTCGTCGATGCCGGTACCTTTCAGAACGCCAACTCTCCCTTAAACATAGATTTTGATTTGGAAGGCACCTACACCGTGCTTTTACGGAAATCTGTATCAGGGGCGGTTCAAACGGGATGTAGCGAGGCTACTGATGCCATTAACGTCACTATTTCTTTAAATCCAACCCCCGCCAATGCAGGAACGGGCCAAACGCTCGACTGTGACATTACCTCCACCTCCGTGACCGGTAATTTGGTCGAGGTAGGTACCTCTTTATGGACTCAAATTAGCGGCCCGAGCACAACAGTTATTGCTTCTCCATATGAGCGAACAACAGACGTTTCGAACTTGATTCCCGGAGTATATGTTTTGCGCTATGGGGTTACTGGTGGTAATTCTTGTACGCCGCTTACAGCCTCCGATGTTCAAATTACAGTGGCCTCATCCGACCCCATTGTAGCTGATGCCGGAGCTGCCCAGAGTATTTGTTTTGGCACCCCTACCACTATGGCTGCAAATACGGCGGCAACCGAAAATCTGTTGGGAACATGGTCGGTGGCGAATGCTCCCCTAGGATCGGTAATCACTTTTGCGGATGTAAACGATCCCAATACAATGGTATCTGGCTTGGATGATCCTAACGAAACCTATGAATTAAGATGGACCATTGAAAATCCAAGTAATAATGTATGTCCCGCACCTGGGTCGGACACGGTTCTAATTACAACCGATTCTAGCGCAGGACCTACAATAGCAAATGCGGGAGCAAATCAATGTTTTCCCTCCGGTACAACTACCGTGAACTTAGACGCAAATATTCCCGCGGGTGATGAGAATGGTCTTTGGTCGGTTTCACCGGATAATGGGGGAGTAATATTTTCTGACGATACAATGTATAATACGACTGCCACTGTATTAACCGAAGGTAGTTACCTGCTTACCTGGACAATCACTAAAAATAGCCCTGGTTGTCAACCAAGCAGTGATGAAGTAGAAATCACTATAAGTGGCGCGGCAGTAGCAGATGCCGGTCCAGATCAGGAAGCCTGTTCCAATGTATTTACCATGGCGGCCACTTCTTCCACCGGAACGGGGTTGTGGACTTTGGTGAGCGGTACCGGTGGTTTTACGATAGACGATGAAACAAGTGCAACAGCGCAATTCACCTTTACCTACTCCGGAGTATACGTTTTTGCATGGACCGTTGAAAGTGGAAGTTGTTCTACCGATACTGATGAAGTGCAATTAAATGTAGGAATACCACCCAGTATTGCTACAGCTGGAGCAGATCAAACGATTTGCAACGCCAATGACGTGGTTTTAGATGGAGGTGCTTTTGATAGTAATACGGAGAATGGAGTGTGGACACTGCTTACAGGTGCTCCGAATACGCCCAATATTACAGATGTCAATAATCCTGTTACGAATGTTACGGGACTGGTCTCCGGTTCGTACACCTTTCGATGGACTATTACGGGCGGTGTTGCCTGTCCGCCTACTTTCGATGATGTTGTGGTAGACGTTTTTGTTCCTGCCGACGCCGGTTCCGACCAGCAACTTTGTGAAGCGAACAATGTCTTATTGGAGGCGACCTTTGGCTCTACGGGAACGTGGACTCAAATAGCCGGTCCGGGAGTTACAACGGCCGGTGCCGCAGCGACCATTTCACAAACACCAACAAATAGCAGTGTGGCCGAAGTGGTTATCATCCCGGGGAATACCTATGAATTTCAATTCACAACAGATTATACGGCATGTCCTGTTACCTCGGATACCGTTACCATTATTTCCTCTTCCGGACCGCCGATCGATCCGTTTGCAGGTGTTGATCAACTAGTATGTATTGCAGATGGCACGTCGGTGACCCTCGCCGGGAATGACCCTATTGCGAGCGGGTTCGATACGACCCAACCGGAAAATAGTGCTTTTTGGCGATTTGCCGAAACGCCTATAGGGAGTGTAGCTACTTTTAATGATACGAACCAATATGATACGACCTTAGACAATCTTACGGTACCGGGAGTGTACATATTGGAATGGAATTTTGCCACCGAATTTTGCACAGATGCTGCCGATGTAGTCCGTATTGAGGTGTTTGAAGCGCCTTCAGATGCCGAGGCCGGGGACGATCAAACCGATGCATGCCAGCTAGATGCCCAGCTGAACGCAACACCTCCAACGGTTGGAATAGGCGAATGGACCATCACTACAGACCCCTCCGGCGGAGCGGTGGTCATAGATAGTCCCAATCTACCGGCATCGACCCTTTCTAACATAACCACCCTAGGGACCTATGTCTTTACATGGACCGTATCCAATGGAACAAGCTTTGCAAACCCTTCAGGATGCGCCCCAAAAACCGATAACGTTAGTGTCACGTTTACCGATATCCCTCCTTCAGAAGCAGAAGCAGGTACAGATCAGTTATTCTGTGACGCCATCCAAACCAATTTGGATGCTGTTCCACTTGCCGAAGGTACGGGGACTTGGTCACAAACTGCGGGTCCCGGTATTACCGATCCTGGATCTTCTGCCACTATTACGGCCCCGAACAACCCGAAAGCATTGATATTGGATTTGGGCCCCGGAACCTATGAATTCACCTGGACCAGTAGCAACGGCGGCTGTTCGTTTGAAGATACCATGGAAGTGGAGATTCAATCACAACCACTGACCGCCGATGCGGGGTCAGATCAAAATGTAGAGGAGTTTTCACCAATTGTATTGGCGGCGGTTACTCCTGTTACCGGAGTGGGACTGTGGACACAGGTTTCAGGACCTACCACGGCAAACTTTATCGATGCTGCCGATCCCGGGACTACAGTGGCTGGGCTTACCATTGGGGCCTACGTTTTTGAGTGGACCGTTTCAAACGGTATCTGCGACGATGTTTCGGATACAGTGGAGATCAACATTATTGGAATCGCCGATTTGGAACTTTCCAAATCCGTATCTCCTTCCTCGGTAAGCGCAGGAGACATTGTAACTTTTACCATTGCTATTTTAAATAATGATGTAAGCGGATCCTCAGATGCGACGGGGATTTCTGTGTTGGATGTGGTGCCGCTCGGATATAGTTTGATTCCGGGAACCGTATCCAACGGGGGCGTCTACAATCCCGGAAATCTTTCGGTTGTATGGTCGGATATTGCCGTGCCTAATGGCGCTACTATAAACGTAACATTTCAGGCAACCGTGAGTGCCAACGGCCCCTATGAGAATACGGCCGAAATTATTGCGAGCGATCAATTCGACCCCGATTCCACCGTCAACAACAATATTGCCTCTGAAGATGATCAAGATACAGACACGGTAACACTGGAAACCGCCGATTTAAGCCTGGTTAAATCTGTGAGCCCAACCGCCGTGAGTGTCGGGCAAGAAGTGACTTTCACGATAGAAATCAACAATGCGGGAACGGATGCCGCCACGGGGGTAACTGTGACCGATTTGGTACCCGCGGGTTATTCCCTGAGAACGATTAACAATGGCGGTGTCGCGAACGCCAACCAACTTTCCTGGTCGGGACTTACCATTGCAAACGGAGCGACCACTTCTGTTAGTTTTACCGCTACGGTGAATACTCCGACAGGAGCAACGGATGAGTATAAGAATACAGCCCAAATTACGGCCAGTGATTTGGCAGATTCTGATAGTACCCCTAATAACGATGACGGCGATCAGAGTGAAGACGATGAAGACGCTGCCAGCGTTTTCCTAGAAAATGCCGACCTAGAACTTAGCAAGTCTGCCTCTGCCACATCGGGCAATGTAGATGACCAAATCACATTTACCCTGTCGGTATTCAATAATGGAGCCGTTGAAACAGGCGACGCCACTGGGTTACAGCTGATAGACCATCTTCCAACGGGCTTTAGTCTGGTGCCCGGTTCGGTAAGTAATGGCGGGGTATACAACGCCGGCAACTTAACAATTACCTGGAATGATTTATCCGTACAGAATGGTGATACGTTAGACCTTACCTATGATGTAACTTTAAACGGTTTTGGAACCTATCAAAACGTGGCGGAAATAACAGCTACGGATTTAAATGATCCAGATAGTACACCAAACAACGATGATGGTGACCAAAGCGAAGACGACGAAGCGAGTGAAACTATACGACTAGGAACCGCAGACCTTAGTATCGATAAGGGAATAAGTGCGATTTCAAGCAGCACACCAAATGCTGGTGATACAGTAGTGTTTGAGATTGAGATTGCCAACACCGGTCCTGACAATGCCACCAATGTTACTTTGGCGGATAGGGTCCCTGCGGGTTATACCCTGGGTACTATCAACAATGGCGGTACTTTTGGCGGGGGGCTTGTCTCTTGGGATATTGTCAATCTTCCGGTGGGTACCACTACGGTATCCTACCAGGTCACTGTGAACGAACCTACCGGGCTTCCCAATGAATTTACCAACATCGCTGAAATACTTTTTACAGATCAATTTGATCCGGATAGTACTCCTGGCAACGATGATGGTGATCAAGACGAAGATGATGAAGATAGTTTTACGGTGAACGCGCAACAGATAGACCTGGAAGTGGTCAAATCTATAAGTGATGAAACACCAAATGTAGGTGATACCGTAATTTTTACCATTGCTATTAGTAATACGGGTACGGCTGCCGCGACGGGTGTTTCGGTTCAAGATGTTTTACCTGTCGGTTTTGGGTCTGTTAGCGCAATTAGTGATGCCGGTAGTATTAATGGTACCGCGATTGATTGGAACGGCCTTGCAGTGCCCCTCGGAAGTAATACCCAAGTCCTTACCTTTTCAGCTGTAGTTTTAGCACCATCGGGTGCAACTGATGAATATAAAAATATTGTGCAGATTACCGCGGCCGATCAATCAGATGTAGATAGCACCGTTAATAACGACGATGGGGATCAGAGCGAGGACGATGAAGCAAATGTGGTGGCGATACCGCAAGAAGCAGACTTGAGTATTTCGAAAACGGCAGATGTGACCAGTCCCAACGTAGGGGATACGGTCACATTTACGGTGACGGTATCCAATGCCGGGCCGAGCATTGCCTCTGGGGTTTCCGTAACCGATGTGCTGCCATCAGGGTATGTGCTAACCACCGTAAATGAAGGAGGTACCTTATCGGGCAATACTGCTTCGTGGGCAGGATTGGGAATCCTGGCAAACAATAGTACTATTACGCTTTCCTACGAAGCCACGGTGGCGGCACCAACAGCTGCAACCAACGAATACTTGAATCGGGTACAGATTACGGCAAGTGATCAATTTGATCCGGATAGTGACCCATTAACCGACCATACCATAGATGAGGATGGTGATAGCGATGGGGATGATGATGATGAAACCGCTTTGTTGATTACTCCCTTACTAGCAGATCTTTCCTTGACTAAAATAGTAGTGGATAACGATATTACGCCACAAGTGGGTACCGAGATCAGTTTTGAGGTAACCGTATTCAATAGCGGTCCCAATGATGCCAATGATGTGGTGGTACGCGACTTGTTACCTGATGGCCTTGATTTTGTATTGTTCAGTTCCACATCGGGAATCTATAACGAAACAACAGGAATATGGCAGGTAGGCGACGTTCGCAGTGGCGGAAACGAAACATTGGTGATAGATGTACTGGTCAATGCCAGCGGCAACTACACGAATGTAGCCGAGGTCGTTGCTAGTGGCGTTTACGATTCAGATTCAACTCCCAACAATAATATCCTGGCCGAAGATGACCAGGCCGAGGTAACTGTTAACCCAGTGAATGTAATTGATCTTTCACTTACCAAAACAGTGAACAATGCCACCCCCGATGTGACTGCCGAGGTCACCTTTACCCTGACGGTCGAAAACGAAGGTCCCAGTGACGCAACTGGTATTGTGGTCAGGGATCTTTTGCCAAGTGGATACTCGTACAGTTCAGATACCGGTGGAGGGGCGTATGCACCTATAACTGGATTGTGGACCATAGGAAATTTGGCAGGGAGCACGGCAACCACAATTTCGATAGTCGCCAATGTGAATACCACAGGCTCTTACGAAAACAATGCGGAGATAATTGCCCATAATGAGTTGGATGTGGATTCGACCCCAAATAATAACATCTTGGCCGAAGATGATCAGCAACAAGTAACCGTGACCCCTAGAGCATTGGTAGATCTTTCCGTTACAAAAACGGCCAATACCTTGACACCGAACGTTGGAGGAGAGATCGTATTTACCATCACGGTTACCAATGATGGGCCTAGTGACGCAACCAATGTAGTGGTAACCGACTTGCTTACTTCTGGATATGAATTTATAAGTGCGCTGCAAAGTACAGGGGTCTATGAACCATTAAACGGTTCTTGGACCGTCGGGAATTTGGACAATGGTATTACCGAGAATATTGTGATTACCGCCCAAGTGCTGGCGAATGGGGACTATATCAATATTGCTGAGCTGACCGATTTGACCGAGTTTGATATAGATTCAGAGCCCGCAAATAACGATGATACCGAAGACGATCAAATGACCATTAACCCGTCACCAGGGTTGATTGCCGATCTTTCCTTGACAAAAACGGTAGATAATGCCAGTCCGTTCGTGGGAGAAGAGGTGCGTTTTACGATCAACCTTACCAATGACGGTCCTAGCGATGCTTCGGGAGTGGAAGTCCAAGATCTTTTGCCAGCCGGATATACCTACAGCAGTAGTACCACCACAGCAGGAAATTACAACGCAGTATCGGGTTTATGGCAACTGAATGGTATTTTATTTAACAGTACTACCGAGACCTTGGTGATTACGGCAGTTGTCAATGAAAGCGGTCCTTATGATAATACGGCACAAGTATGGGCCTCGAATACCAATGACCCTGATGCCTTTGCCGGGAACAATGTGCCTTCTGAAGATGATCAAGACAGTGCGAACACGGTTCCCGTACCCCTTGCCGATGTATCATTGAACAAGCAAGTAGATAGTACGACGCCCGATGTGGGGTCTAATGTGGTCTTTAGTCTAATAGTGAACAACGATGGTCCTAGCGATGCTACAGGAGTAATAGTGACAGACCTTTTGCCGGCCGGCTATACATACGTCTCGGATGATGGGCAGGGAAGCTATGATTCCGTTACGGGAATTTGGGCAGTCGGCACAGTACCACTGCTCACTACCAATACTTTAAATATTACCGCCAGTATAAATGCTTCTGGGAACTATACCAATAGTGCCGAAGTAACGGCCGTGAACGAAGTGGATCCAGATTCAACCCCAAACAACGGGGATATCAACGAAGATGACCAAAGCGAACGGGCAACTACCCCTCGGATCATTACCGATATTTCCGTGGAGCAAACCGTAGATGATTTAAACCCATCTATCGGCGATGAAATAACCTTTACCATAGTGGTGACCAATAATGGCCCCAGTGATGCGACTGCATTGGTCATTGAAGATAAGCTCCCTTCAGGTTTTGCCTTCTTAAGTGCAAATACTACAGTAGGAAGCTATGATGCCGTCATCGGTTCATGGGACATTTCAAGTTTGCCCGAAGGAGCGAGCGAGACCCTTACCATTACGGTTGAAGTATTGGCCAACGGTGACTATGCAAATATTGCCGAACTTATTTCCCTGGCGACCTTTGATCCTGATTCTACACCCGATAATAACTTGAATTCAGAAGATGATCAAGACACGGTCATTCCATCGCCAAACGGATCGGCCGATTTGTCATTGACGAAAACTGTGAACAACGATATGCCCAATGTGGGTGAGGAGATCGTATTTACCATTAACATTTCCAATGAAGGTGATAGCGATGCCACAGGAGTTGTGGTAACCGATTTATTACCAGCAGGATTTACCTATGAATCCCATATAGTCACGGCCGGAGTATATGATCAGGTTACCGGAATTTGGAATACC
This sequence comes from uncultured Flavobacteriaceae bacterium, assembly GCA_938020445.1. Taxonomy (GTDB): domain Bacteria; phylum Bacteroidota; class Bacteroidia; order Flavobacteriales; family Flavobacteriaceae; genus Pelagihabitans. The sequence goes on from CALIIC010000121.1 coordinate 13,765, forward strand.
AATGGCACAATTCTTAATGGTACTATCGAAACCTTGATAGTACGAGCCAAAGTAAATGAACCCTCAGGAGCTGAAAATGAATACTTAAATAAGGCAGAAATTACTGCCAGTGCCGTAGCGGATCCCGATAGTGACCCGAACAGCAGTTTTGAGGAGGATGATTTTTCCGATGGCCTTGATGATGACGATGAAGCGAGCGTGCTCGTAGTACCACCGGTGGTTGATATTGCGTTGACCAAGACGGTAAACAATCAAACGCCTCGCATTGGGCAGGAAATAATCTTTGAGATCACTGCGACGAATTTGAGTGAAGCGACTGCCACGACTATAGGAATCGAAGAAATTATACCGCAAGGATACGAGCTGGCCAATACAATTGAAACCCATGGTGTTTATGATGCGATCACCGGTTTTTGGAGCATTCCTTCCCTTGGTCCGTCAGAGATGGCCACGCTTACCTTAAGTGTGTTGGTTTTAGATGTGAATGATTATCTAAACACGGCAAGTCTGGTTTTTGTAGACCAAGTAGATTTGAATATGGCCAATGACCGGGCAGAAGCCACTGTTACTCCCAGTTGTCTTAATATTTATAGCGAGTTTTCACCCAATGGTGATGGTTCCAACGAATTCTTTAAGATCGACTGTATCTCTAAATTTCCAAGCAATACACTGAAAATTTTTAACCGATGGGGGAACCTTGTTTTTGAGGCGACCGGTTATGCCAACGATTGGGAAGGTATTTCGAACGGGAGGGCAGTGGTAAACAAAAGCGAGAAGCTTCCTTCGGGTACTTATTTCTATGTCTTGGACCTAGGTGATGGTTCAAAACCAATTGCCGATTGGTTATATATTAACAGATAAGCTGTTTCAATGAAAAACCAACCAATTAAAATTAAGTAGAATGAATAGTAAACGAATGTATTTGGTCTTCTTCGTTGGCCTCTATAGCTTTTTGTGCCAGGCACAACAAGACCCGCAATTTACACAGTATATGTATAACACAATGAGCGTGAACCCGGCATACACCGGTTCTAGAGGGCACCTGTCAATAGTTGGCCTTCACCGATCGCAATGGGTGGGTATCAATGGTGCCCCAAGAACTCAAAATTTGGGAATCGATGCGCCGGTGGGTAAAAATGTTGGGCTGGGATTAAATTTGGTAAATGACGCGCTTGGTCCGGTAAATGAATTTTTTGCAGATGCCAATGTCTCGTATACGGTAAAGCTAGATGCCGAGGATAAAAAATTGTCCTTTGGAGTTCGTGGTGGCGGACGCATTTTTAATGTAGATTTTTCCAAGGGAACCACCGAAACCCCAGATGTGCTTTTTGGTAACAATATCGATAGTAAGTTCTTCCCGACCATAGGGGCTGGAATCTATTACCATACTTCGAAAAGCTACCTTGGTTTGGCGATTCCCAATGTGTTGGCACAAGATCATTATGATGAGGTGCAACAACAGGTGGCTGAGGAGAAAGTACACTATTTTGTAATAGCCGGTACGGTCATTACCTTAAGTGAGAACTTACTTTTTAAACCTGCAACCTTTGTGAAGTGGGTTCCTGGTGCTCCCTTGATTGCAGATATTTCAGGAAATATATTAATAAAAGAAACCCTGAACCTTGGAATAGCGTACCGTTTAGACGATTCCTTCTCAGGGCTGCTGGGCTTGCAAATATCCCCCGCTTTTTTTGCAGGGTATTCCTATGATTTAACTACAACAGATTTAAAAAATTACAACTCCGGGACCCATGAGATTTTTCTAAGGTACGAGTTTAAAAGCGAGCAGCGCAAACAGAAATCACCACGTTTTTATTAAGCAGTATATCATGAAAAGGTTCATTATACAGACATTACTTTTTAGTTCAGTTTTTGGAAGTGCCCAAAATGAGTATAAAATGGCCAACAAAAACTTTGAGTCATTGTGGTACGTAAAAGCAGCCGAACAATACGAACGTATTATTGCAAAAGGCGATGATTCCCAGGAAGTATTGGAACGGGTTGCAGATGCTTACTATTATAATACCGATATGAACAATGCCAGTAAATGGTATGGCCAGTTGTTTACAAAATATGGCAAATCGGTAACCCCTACCTATGTTTTTCGATATGCACATGCTTTAAAGGGCATCGGTAATTACGAATTGGCAAAGAGTCTCGTAAAAATCCACAAGCAAAAACTCGACCAAGGCGGGCTGAATGTGAATGAGTTAGGACATACAGACGAACGATTGGACGATATTCTGAATAAACCGCCTGAATTTTTTGTATCCCATTTATCTATGAATAGCAGCATGGCCGATTTTGGTCCTATGTTCTATAAGGACAAGATTGTTTTTTCTTCGAGCCGTGATTCAACAAATCTGCGAACAAGAATATACAAATGGAACGAACAACCGTATCTAAACCTCTTTTTAGCCGATACCGTTGGGCAGGGGACCGATTTAATGGAAGTAACGGCATTTTCCGAGAACATCAATTCAAAATACCATGAGGCCGTGGTGGCCTTTAGTGCCGATGGCAATACAATTTACTTTACAAGAAATAATTATACGAATAACAATCTAGGTACCGATGCGGAAGGGATGAACCACTTAAAGCTATATACCGCTACACTCGTAAATGATGAATGGAGCAACGTTCAAGAGCTCCCATTCAATAGCGATGATTATTCTGTTGGGCAACCCGCAGTAAGTGCGGATGGCACCAAGTTGTATTTTGTTTCCGATATGCCGGGATCCATAGGCGCGACGGATATTTTTGTGGTAGATATGCTTGGAGAAGATACCTATTCATCCCCTAGGAATTTAGGCCCTAAAATTAATACGGCCGGACGGGAAATGTTTCCTTTTCTTACCGATAAGAAACTTTATTTTGCTTCTGATGGCCATGTGGGCCTTGGTGGTTTGGACGTGTTTGAAAGCACCCTTGATGAGGTGTTTTCAACTCCGGTAAATTTGGGAAAACCCTTGAATGGGCAACGTGATGATTTTGCGTATATTATAGATGAAAATACCCAAAAAGGATATTTTTCATCGAATCGGGAAGGCGGTATGGGCGATGATGATATCTATTCGTTTCAACGTTTTGAACGGCGATGCGGACAAGACTTACTGGGGCAAGTAGTCTCTAATATGGGAATTCCGATAGAACACGTAGCGGTATTTGTTTTCGATGAATCGGAGACGGAATTGGCCCAAACAACTACCAATGAAAATGGGCAATACCGGTTTGATATTGAATTGGATTGTTCCAAACAATATGTGGTCAAGACTTTTAGACCAGGTTATAAGCAAAAGTCGAAGCGTTTTGATACCCCGAATGAAAATCAATTCGTAAACAATGTGCTGATGCAACTTCAGGTAAAGAACAATCTAATTGTCGAAGAAAATGGCCAACTTAAAATTAAGATCGAGAAGATATTTTTCGATTTCAATAAATCGGATATCCGTCAGGATGCCGCCTTTGAATTGGGAAAGGTAGTGTCCGTAATGAACGAGTATCCGGATATGGTCATACGAATTGAAGCACATACAGATTCAAGAGGAGATGACAACTACAATGAAAAACTATCAGATCTGCGGGCCAAAGCAACTCGTGAGTTTATTCTAAGCAAAGGTATTGCTCCTGAAAGAATCAGCAGTGCTATCGGATATGGAGAGAAACGATTGCTGAATGATTGTACGAATTTAACTGACTGTTCAGATAACAAACACGATACCAATCGCCGTTCCGAATTTATTATTATGGATATGCATGGCCGGTTGGCCGACTTAGAATTCGAGGACAATTAGCGCAATTTTACAGCATCTTGCCGTTTAGGCTTTTCGTTGTAATAGTGGCTTCAACGATTTTCGTAGAAGGGTTGAAGTTTTCTTGACGTGATGATCAAACTTAATAGTTAACCAATATAGAAAATTTGGTTGCGTACGTTTTCGAAATGTATTT
>CALIIC010000122.1 GCA_938020445.1 uncultured Flavobacteriaceae bacterium
TTCTTCTTTATACACAAAATTAAAAAACCATTTTACGTCGCCGTACCAATAACCAAATAACTACCGGTGCTCCCAGCATACTGGTAATGGCATTAATGGGCAATACGCTTGCGGAATTGGGTAACTGTGCTACCGTATCACAAAGCAGCATTAATATAGCACCGTATATGAGCACGGCCGGTACAAGAACTTTATGATTGGTCGTATCGAACAATTGACGCGCAAGATGCGGAACTGCCAGCCCTACAAAGGCGATGGGTCCTGCAAAGGCGGTAATACTGCCTGCCAACAAACCCGTGGACAAAATGACCATATAACGGGATTTTTTTAGGTTGACTCCTAGGCTCCTTGCATAGTTTTCGCCCAACAACAGTGCGTTTAGCGCTTTTATAGAGAGAATACTGAGTATCGTTCCGATCAAAATGATTCCAAGCAATAGGATGAGTTGTGACCAAGACAAATTACCCACACTTCCAAAAGACCAAAAGATGTACTGTTGCAATTCTTCGGCCCTAGAAAAGTAAGATAATACACTTACAATGGCGGCCGTAATACTCCCGAACATTAACCCGATAATAAGCAAGGCCATCGTATCTTTTACTTTTGAAGCAATGGTCATCACCGCTAGCAATACTAGAAAACTACCGATGCTAGAAGCAATCGCAATAGAAACATCGTTTACCAAACTGAAGGCCGTAATACCCGAGAAAATCGAAGACCCCATGATCAACAATGCGGCACCCAAACTTGCTCCAGAACTAATTCCCAGTACAAACGGACCGGCCAAAGGGTTACGGAATAATGTCTGCATCAACAATCCGCTCAATGATAAACCACTGCCCACAAGAATAGCCGTAAACGCCTTGGGAATACGATAATTCCATACAATATAATACCAAGATTCATTCGCTTCGTTACCAAAAAGAATGTGCAAGGTGTTTTTAAACGGAATAGCCACGGAACCTAAACTCAAATTCAATACGAAACTTGCCAAAAGTACGATGAACAACAGCAGGAAAGAAAAACGATATGTTCTAGAACGCTCCAATTAATCCAAGGGCTTAAAAAAGTACAGTTCGTGTTCTGGTAAAAGGGTTGGGTGAAAAATATGGATTAGATCTTTGAGAACCAAATCGGGACGTTGCGGTGCAAGTTCATAGAAAAGAAGCCCACCCGTAGATCCTTTGGCAATGGCGTTTGAAAATATATTTTTGTTGTTATAAGCATCGAACTGTTGGTAATGTCGGTTGGCCGAAGCTATTTCAGAATAGGAGGTATGCATGGACGGATTCAACCAAAACTCGGCCTTTTGCCCCATGTCCAGTACACTTTCAACACTCAAGGAAATACTGCCCGCTTCTGGCGTGCTTTTCCATAGATATGCTGTTTGAGCATCTTTTAAAAATTGCGCCATCCAGCTTTTTCCCCCGGCAACATACCATACGTCCTTGTATAGCCCCCCTGTCAGAACTGTGGGGGTGTCGGTAGCTTTGGTGGCCAATAGCTTTGTTGCCGTATAATCGGATTCGATTTTTTTAAAAATACTGTCTGCTTCCTTTTCCTTGCCGAAGAAAGGCGCGAAAAACTTGATCCATTCCGCCTTGCCCAGGGGAGTTTCTTCGGTCCAATCCCCATTATACACCACCGGAACTTTGGAACGTATCAGTGTTTGATAGGCTTTGTTTTGGTTATTGATTCCAAAACCGATCAGGACATCAGGATTTAAAGATATGGTCATTTCCGTATTAATGGTCTCATTGTTTCCAAGCTCTTTGATCTGGCCTTTTTCAATGCGTTCTCGGGCTTTTTTTGAAGAAACAAAGGCAGTGTTGGGAAAACCCAAAAGATGATCAAGCACTCCTAAAGCCTCTAAGGCAGGGATATGTGTGGTAGAAGTTACTACGATTCTCTCTATTGGCGTGATGACAATAGCATCGTATTTTTCCTTGTTTAAGGCCAAACTAGCTGCCAGATTTTTAGGAACCAAGGCATAAGTGAATGCGCTTTCGGCATTGGGCCAAGGGGTACGCACGGTAATCTGGGTAATACCAGAAGCAGGTTTTTCAATAGTAAAACCTTTGGCATACAAAACATCCGTACTTGTTACCTTACCAGAAACCTCAATAGTCATGTTTTTGGGTGTCTCCTTACAAGAATTGAAGAGGGCGAAAAGGAATACGAGTGCGAAAATGAATTTATTAAATTTAGTCATTATCATATTTTATTTCAAATGAAATCCTTTTGTTATGGTAAAGGTAGCATCTTTATATGCTAGCTTTAACACATGGCCATAGTTTAGTTGAATACTGAAAGAATCTTTCAATGGCATATTATTTATATGTGCGAGTAGCGCTCTTATGGGGCCGGCATGGGATACAATGATGCTGTCTTTTTTAGAAGGGAGGATAACTTCATTAAAAAAATCGACCATGCGTGCCTGAAGGGCTATATAAGATTCTCCACCGGGTACGTTCGTGTTCACAAAGTCGTTCATCCAAGGCTTTATTTCTTTAGAAGGAATGTCGTTCCAAGCCTTCATTTCCCAATGGCCAAAGTCTAGTTCCATTAGGCGATCATCTTTTCGAACATTCGTACTTATGGTATTTGCAAGCTTGCTACACCGCTGGAGCGGGCTACTGTAAACAATAGTGTCGGTATCGAATCTTAACTGTCTGTGAACCGCTTTTGATTCGTTTTCAAAATCGGTGGTAACATCTAGGTCGGTTTGTCCGTAGCAAATCCCTTTTTGTATGTCTGGAGTGGTATGCCTGATCAAATAAATTTCCATAGGACTAAAATGCTTAGATAAAAGACAATTTCTGATAACTGTTGAACGGCGCCGGCGCAATCCCCTGTTTGCCCTCCAATCCATTTTTTAAATTTCACACCTAAAAATACTTTTGCAAGATATGAAGGGATAAGGGTTAGAAATATGTAGGGGGTATTGAAAAAGAGGAGCGGTACACAACCAAAAATCCCACTGATGATAAGCAAACCTATTGAAAGACTTTCAGCTGCGGGCTTCGCCTTACTATCCCCGCTATCGCGCACATAGGGGTGCGTGTAAATAAGGGTAGTCGCTATAAACCTACTTACAGTATGCCCTGAAATTAAAACTATTGGGATGGTAACCGACGAGATTTGGAGCAGCGCAAAAAACTTTAATGCCAACACCGCTATAATTCCTATTACGCCATAAGTTCCCAACCGGGAATCCTTCATGATCAACAGTATTTTTTCTTTGGTCCACCCACCGCCGAAACCATCACATACATCAGCGAAACCATCTTCATGAAAGGCGCCGGTAGCATAAATGGTAGCTACCATGCTTAAGAGAATGGCAATTTCTTTGGGTAAAAGAAAAGCCGTTCCATAAAAAACCAATGCGCCAATGCCCCCAACGATACCACCAACTAAGGGAAAGTACTTGGCACTTTGTCTTAGGTAATCAGGGTCATGGGTTATCCATTTTGGGCATGGAATCCTTGTAAAGAACATCAAAGCGGTAAAAAAAATATCGATTTCTTTTCTCATAAACCACTCACTTTTGCATCGGTAAAACTAGCCATGTCTTCGAGGAAAGCTACAGCACATTTAACAATGGGAAATGCCAAGGCCGATCCAGTGCCTTCCCCTAAGCGCAAACCCAAATCTAAAAGAGGTTCTTTTTCTAGGAACTGCAACATTTTGTGATGTCCTTTTTCTCCCGAAGTATGCGAAAAAATACAATAGTCCAAGACATTTTTTTCCAGCGCATGTGCCACTAAGAGGGCAGAAGTAACTATAAATCCGTCTATGATAAGTGGCATGTTTAATTCCGCTGCTTTTAAAATGGCACCGGTCAACATTGCAATCTCAAACCCCCCGAACGTAGCGAGGGTTTCCAATGCTCCCGATGGTTGGTGCTTTTGAAGAACTTTTTCAAGAATGGTTACTTTTCGAGTGATTCCATTCTTTGCCAAACCAGTTCCTGCGCCAACACATTCCTTCACATTTAACTCGGTAAAATGGGCCATCAGTAAAGCTGCTGAAGATGTATTGCCGATGCCCATTTCTCCAAAACCTAGTATGTTGCAGCCATCGGCATGTACCTGACTTACAATTTTTGCACCTTCTTTAAGCGCTTTTTTGCACTGTTCCATACGCATTGCAGGTTCGAAGGCGTAGTTTTTTGTTCCAAAACCAATTTTAGCATTAACAAGGCCCGGTACGTTTTTAAAAGAATGGTTTACTCCCGCATCCACAATATGCAATTCCAGACCATTTTGTTCGCAAAACGAATTTATTGCAGCGCCCCCTTTCAAGAAATTATAAACCATTTGAGCCGTTACCTCTTGAGGATACGGATTTACCGCTCCTTCCTTTGCAATTCCATGATCTGCGGCAAAAACAAGTATGGTCGGTTTCTTTAGTGAAGGGGAGGCGGTATTTTGAATCAACCCTATTTGTAAAGCAATTGCCTCTAAACGGCCTAGCGAACCCAAAGGTTTTGTTTTGCCATTTATCTTATCCTCAAGACTTGATTTAAAACGGGTTGAAATAGGGGTGATGTTGAAATTCATTCTTACTTTATTCTTTGATTACTACCGGTATTCCAGAGACCATTAAAATTGCTTTATCGGAGTGTTCGGCAATATACTGATTCATCCAACCTTGCAATTCCGTGAATTTCCTACCAACCTCTGTGGCGGCATGAACACCCATTCCTATTTCATTGGATATGATGATGATAGTAGCATCTATTTGAAGTAATTTATTGAATTCAATTTTAGCAAACCGGAGTGCTTTTTCGACATCATTTTTGGTATCGACAAAAAAGTTGGTAAGCCACAATGTAACGCAGTCTATAACAACGGTCTCTTTTGGGTTTATGACATCGAATAGTACTTTTTCCGCCTCTACGGAGATCCAATGTTTATCTCTTTCTGAAATATGACGATCAATTCGTGCGCGGTGATCAGCGTCCCAAATACGGGATGTAGCTACATATTTAGGTTGATTGCTAAGTTGCTTTGCTAGGTTCTGGGCATACCTACTTTTTCCTGAACGTTCTCCTCCTGTAACGTAGTAAATCATTTCAATACTTTTTTTTGAGACTTCAATATTAGACATTTTTTTAGGAGCAAAACAAGGGGAATCATATTGAATAAAAAAGAAGTACATTTGTGCTGAATTTTGGTTCCCATCAAATTTTTATGATGGGATTAAAAGGGAATTCGGTGAAAATCCGAAGCTGTTCCCGCAACTGTAAGCTTAGTTTGCCAAAGGGCAAATGTTTGTTGCTAACTACGAAACCACTGTCTTTTTACAATTAGGATGGGAAGGTAAGTAACAAAACGCAAGTCAGGAGACCTGCCTTATTCGGAACTAAAATCGATAGACTTTCGGGTAAAAGGTCTTCCATGATATGAAGCTAATTATTTCCATTTGGGTGGTGCTTTTTTGTGCACCCTTTCTTCAAGCACAAGACGATCGTGTATTCGTTCTTGATGAGGTAATATTGACCGATGTTAAATTACGGCAGTTCTCGGACGGGGTGAAAACGACAGTCCTGAATGATTCCGTTGCGCTTCGAAACCAAGGTACTTTTACAGACAACCTTCGCAATAACTCTCTGCTGTATTTTAAGGAGTATGGGTATGGAATGACTTCTACTGTTTCTTTTCGCGGTACTGGGGCTTCTCAAACAGCTGTGGTCTGGAATGGGATCAATATTAATTCGCCTATGAGCGGTCAAACCGATTTCAACACCCTGCTCTCACAAGGAAGCAATGAAGTGACCATTCGCAGTGGTGGGGGCAGTACCCAATATGGTACGGGCGCTATTGGTGGTAGTGTGCATCTGAACACTATTCTTGGGTTTAACAAACACAAAAACCATCAATTAAGTACGGGTTATGGAGCGTTTAACACTCGATCAATGTTCTATAATGGTTCTTTTGGAACAGGGCAAAGTGCTTTTAAAATTGGAGCAGGGCACTACGCGTCCGAAAACGATTTTAAATACTTGGGAACTGATTTACGAAATGAGAATGGAGGGTTTGAAAATTCCAGTGTTGATGTGGCGTATGGTCGTTTGTTGGGAAAATCCAACATAGTGAAGGTATACAATCAGACGTTTTTTGGGAACCGCGATTTTTCCGGCACGTTGACGGCCCCATCAAATGACAATTATCGAGATTTGAACTCTAGATCTCTAGTGGAGTGGACGAATTTCGGATCAAAAAAGGTACAACGTTTAAAAGCGGCCCATTTATATGAGCGCTATCGCTACTATCCAAATCGGTTGCAAGATGATTTCAGTTTTGGAAAGGCGAATACCTTTTTGGTCAACTACGATTATAAATACCGCTTTAAGAAATTTGTGTTTAATGGAATTTCCGAACTACAAAGAATCGATGCCGATGGATCCTCAATTCTTCCAGAAAACCGTACCCTTTTTTCCGGTATTCTTTTGGTAACGCATGCCCCGACGGACAAGCTTAGTTATGGCTTAAACCTGCGGAAGGACTGGATCAGCAGTTATGAGAGTCCGTTTGTATTTTCTGTGAACAGTCGTTATGCAATCAGTGATCGCTACGAAGTAAGTGTACTTGCGTCAAAAAATTTTAGAGCCCCCACCTTCAATGATTTATACTGGGAAGGTGCTGGCGCAACTGGCAATAGTAGCTTGGTTCCCGAAACGGCCTTACAAGGGGAGCTTGGACAGCGTTTCAAATTTAAACACGGTCATATCAAACTAAACGGCTACTATATTGCTACGAAAGACCTTATTCAATGGCGTCCGGATCTGTCGGGAGTTTGGTCTCCGGTAAATGTGAAGGATACGGAACAGTACGGACTCGAAATTGAAAGTGGATGGAAGAAGGAGCTGGGGGCACATCAAATGTCTTTAGATGCCGCATATGCGTTTACAAAATCGATTGATGCAAGTACAGACAAACAATTGCTTTATGTGCCCCTGCATACGGCTCGTGGTACCATAACTTACGCATTTGGGAAGTGGTTGGCATACCTACAGACAATCTATAATGGATATGTGTATACCACAACGGACAACCAACAAGATCTCCCAGGGTATCTCGTGGGGAATTGGGGTTTGGAATATCAGCTACCAAGCGTTTGGGGAGTTGCGGCCACAATGGCTTTGAAACTTAATAATATAGGAAATACACGATATCAAAATGTTGCGTTCAGGCCCATGCCGAACAGACACCTTTATTTTCAACTTAATTTTAAATTTTAGTAAATGAACATTAGAAATGTAGTAATGGCCTTGGCCGGGGGATTTTTATTCATCGCTTGTGAAAATGATGACAATGGCAGTGGAAGTTTGCCTTTGGGAGATTATGAAAATGGGATATTGATTACACACGAGGGGCCTTTTAACAATGGGACCGGAACGGTTTCATTTATCTCGGATGACTTAACGATCACCGACAATGCGATTTATAATAAGGTAAACAATGCCGATTTGGGTAACATTGTACAGTCGATGGCCTTTGTGGGACAAAACGCATATATCATTGCCAATGTTTCCAACAAAATAACAGTGGTGAATCGCTATACTTTTGAAGAAGTGGCAAGTATTGATACAGGATTGAACAATCCTAGGTATTTTGTAGCAGTAAATGGCAGGGGCTATGTAACCAATTGGGGGGATTCGGGCGATGAGACCGATGATTTTATAGCTTTGATAAATTTGGAAACCAACAGCGTTGAAGGGACGATTCCGGTTGACTTTGGACCAGAAGACATTCTTGCCCAAGGCAGTACGGTATATGTAGCGCACCAGGGTGCTTTTGGGTACAACAACAAAATTTCTGTGATTGATACGGATACTGATACCGTTTCAGATACGATAGACGTGGGCTTGGTTCCCAATTCAATGCAGTTTGATGCAGCAGGGAATCTTTGGGTGCTTTGCGGTGGAAAACCGGCATTTAGCGGAGAAGAAACTGCAGGGGCTTTACAGAAAATAGACCTACAGACGAATGCTGTTAGCAGTACGTTTGATTTTAATGTTACGGAGCATCCCAATCATCTTAGTCTGGATAACGGTACCTTGTACTACAGCCTTAGTGGCGATGTGTTCGGTTTGTCAGTTACAGCAAATAGCCTTCCTAGAGAAAGTGATTTTTCAGGTTTGAGTATTTATGGCATGACGACCAAAAATGGCGATCTGTATACGACAGATGCAAAAAACTTTGCGAGTAACGGGAGTTTGACCGTGCATTCGTTGGATTCAAAAACCGAAATCAAATCTTTTGAAGTAGGCTTGATTCCTGCCGGTATTTATTTTAATGAATAAGTGATTTATAGAAGGGTAGTGGTGAGTAAGTTAATGTCCTTTTGTATTGAATCGGGGTGTGTTACAAATAACCTAAAAGTGAAATAGTATGATAAAAGTGTGTTCTTTCCTTCCAGCGGTCACCCAAATGTTATATGATATGGGATTGCAGGAACACTTGCATGGGGTGACGTTTGAATGTCCGGCTATAGCACTTTTAGAAAAAAAAGTGGTAGTACGCTGTGTTTTAGAAGGGAAAGATTACACCAGTCAAGAAATTGACACGCTTTTTTCAGAAAGCAAGCGTTCAGGGAAAAGTTTATACTATGTAGAGGAAGAGGTTTTAGAAGAAATAGCGCCCGATATTATTTTTACCCAAGATGTATGCGATGTTTGCCAAATAGATACCGAATGCACTGCCGCTGCGGTAGCACATTTGGAAAAACAACCACTATTGATTTCCATAACACCAAATTCGTTGAACGATGTATTTGAAAATGCGTTGACTATTGCGACTGCCTTGGGTAGAGCGGATGTGGGCCACAGGTATATAACTTCCCTGAACCAACGTATCGGCCATGTGGTTGATACCATACACTTGGGGAAGGCACCAATAAAACGAATATCGTTGTTGGAGTGGATCAACCCCATTTTTAATTGTGGACATTGGATTCCGGATCAAATAAGGTATGCAGGAGGAGAAGACACGTTATCGAACCCGGATGGAGATAGTGTGGTCATCAAATGGGAGAAAATTGTCGATTATAATCCGGAGGTGTTAGTGATTGCCCCTTGCGGTTTTACGATTGACAGAACAATGGAAGAACTACACCTGCTTACTGAAAAGCCAGACTGGAACAAGCTTGCAGCTGTGCGTTCTAACGAGGTTTATGTAGTGGATTTTGATTTATTTACACAGTCGTCGGCCAGTACACTTGTGTCGGGAATTGAAGTACTGGCAGCCTTATTACACCCTGCGAACATAGAATTGCCCGAACAGCTGTCGCAAAAAGTGAAACGATTGCCAATGAGCGAAGCCCTATTAAAATAAAAAGCCCCCAACGGTTATGAACTATTGGGGCTTTTTTATTCTTTTTTTCTACTTCAATTGAAGGTCGATAGGTTTGTCCAAGAACATTTTGTCTTTGTTAAATTAAGCCTATTGCCGGATACTATCAATTTTGATTTTCTTTTTGTAGTGGAACACCTTTCAGGTACATATTATCCTTCATGGGCTGAAACATATCGCTATTAGTAAGTTCTGCGCTAATAGGCATCTTAGATACGAAAGATTTCTTAGAAGTAACTCCAGTAATTTCTTGTATAGTTCTTGCAAGAAGTGGTTCATTCAAATCACCTAAAACTCCCAAATCATCAAGTTCTTCTTCTAAGAGAACATCAGGAACTAGACCGTTTGTGTACTCAAAGAACCCATCAGAATTTGCACTTCTCCCGATTAAGAGTTGTATGGCCCAACGATTATCAGAGTTGATTTGATTTTCCCTGGAGGGTGCGTACAAATATGAATTGCCCGGATCATCAACGAAAGTTGTCGAAAATTCATTTTTACCTCTTGTGGTATCGCCTACGTGTATAACATCCATGTACGGGGCCAGACCGTTAATAACTAATTCACTTGCAGAGGCCGAACTATTAATGGCAATAATATATACTTTGGACAAGTTCAAAGTATTAATACCAGCACCATTGATTACATCTTGAAAATACCTAGTGCCATCAGGGTTGTCCTCACCGTATATTAACTGCCTTACTTTGTCATTTACAATCGAAGTTGTGAAAACATTATCGGTATCAGTATCGTAAATCATACTGGAAATTCTCTGAGTAGTTAAAACACTTCCTCCCGGATTGTATCTAAAATCTAATACCAAATCTGTTATTCCTTCTGCTTTGAATCTTCCAAATACCTCATTGAGTTGGGTGTCAAACTCGTCAACGAAACCATTGTATACTAAATAACCGATTTTCTGACCATTGAGTTCAAATACCTTTTCTAAAAAAATTGGATTTTTCTGAACACCTTCCTGTTTGGTAAGGGTTACGGACTTATCAGAGGGAGCAACTGAATTATTTTCAATCGTTGCCATATTTAGCGTGTACGTGTTATTTTCGCCAAATAATAAATCTCGGTAATTGTCCCTATTCAATGTTTGGCCATCAACACCGGTAAATAAATCTCCCCGTTTAATATCCTTATTCGAGGCATCTGTGTTTGGATTTATGTATTTAACATAACCAAAAATGTCATTCCCTTCACTAAAAGCGACCAAACCAAACTCTACTCCATTTGTTCTAGCGATACCACTTTGACTTTCGGTAAGTTGTTTGAAATCATCTGAAAAATAGGTAAACCTATCATCTCTAAAGCGAATTTTGTTGTCGAAAAATTTACCAGGATCACTTTCTGTTTCCAAAAATGCAGTGTATTCTTCCGTAGTACTAAATCTATCATCTGCTAAATCTGGAACATCCTCAAACCAAAAATACCATATATTAGAGGCTTTCCACATAAGGTTTTGGGCGGCAACATCCGCAGAGCCGTCGGGGTCTACACCACCTGGTTCAATAACACCATCATCATCATTTGAGCAACTGGCCAATACAAACCCTAGGGCCAAAAACAACATTAAATACTTTTTCATAGGTTCAATTTTAATTTTCAAGTCTTTTTTATCGATGTGCAACGTCGCAATTAAATACGCAGCACCGATCAAAAAAGATTATTTCAATTCTAAAGAATAACAACCCAAAAATCAAAAACCCTACCACTTTTGAAATTGCGGTACCAGCTTTGTTAATTTTGCCTTCAGAGCCGTTATTCATTTAGTTAGCGAATGCCTAAAATACTTACATTAAAAGGAATAAAAAATATTTTGTAACAAAATTCGATATATGTCGTCTTCCTTATGTAAACCGCTTAAAACGGCTTTCAAAACAACCCAACCAGAATGCAACAGTCAGAATTTTTAAATGTGGTAATGCCCTTTAAGGACAAGCTGTTTCGATTGGCAAAACGCTTGCTGGTCTCAACAGAGGAAGCTGAAGATGCTACCCAAGAGATATTACTGAAATTATGGTCAAAAAACAAAGTGATGGAATCGTATAACAATGTAGAAGCATTTGCAATGACGATGACGAAAAACTTTTGTTTGGATCGCTTGAAATCGAAGCAAGCAAATAACCTAAAGTTGGTACACAGCAATTATGCGGAAGAAAATTCTGGATTGCAGACACAATTGGAAGCAAAGGACAGTGTTGATTGGGTACAAAAAATTATGGAAGACCTGCCGGAACAACAAAAAATGGTACTGCAATTGCGAGACGTAGAACAATATGATTATGATGAGATTGCAGAAATGCTCGATATGCAACCAACGGCGGTTCGAGTGGCCTTGTCAAGGGCAAGAAAATTAGTAAGAGAAAAATTAGTGCAAAAACACAGCTATGGAATCGGATAAAAAAATAGAAGAATTACTGGAAAAGTATTTTGAGGCGACCGCTACCGTTGCCGAAGAAGAAACCCTGCGAACATACTTCTCCCAAGAAAGTGTCGCAACACATCTTGCGCAGTATGCCCCCATGTTTCAGTACTTCACCAGTGCGAAAGAAGAACGTTTTACCAAGCAGGTGCCCCTAAAACCTAAAAGAAATTATTTCAAGTGGGCTTCTATTGCTGCGGCGGCGGTTCTTTTAGTAGGCTTGTATATGAATCGGCCAGAGGCAGATCCAACACCAGATGATCTTATGGCCATGTATACGCCTGAAGAAATCGAGTCTGCACAAGAGGCCTTGGCTATGCTCGGAATGAATTTGAACAAGGGAACGGCGCAATTGTCACACCTTGGAGAATTCGAAAAAACCACAAATAAATTTTTAACTAAAGAATAATAGCAATCATGAAAAAAGTAATAGCAATCTTCATTTTGACCATTTTACCCGTCCTTTCATACGGTCAGGATATATTTGACAAATATGAAGATGACGATAAGGTAACATTCGTTGCAATGCAACCTAAGATGTTCCAAATGTTAGGTAAAATGAGTGTAAGCTCTGATGATCCGGAAGCGAAGGAGTTCTTTCAATTGGTAAATTCGATTACTAGTTTTAAAGTAATTACCACTGATGACGCCGCTATCTCCAAAGATGTGGGCAGTTGGGTGACCAAACGCTTAAAGAGCTCTTCTTTTGAAGAATTAATGCGGGTGCGAGATGGGGATTCGAACGTAAAGTTTTATGTAAAGGAAGGAAAAGATGATGACCATGTTAAAGAATTGCTCATGTTCGTTACCGGTATGAAAGAGCAAAATATAGAGGTCAATGGTAAAAATCTAGAGACCGTATTGCTTTCATTGACAGGAGATATCAATTTAAGGAGTGTCTCTAAGTTAACAGAAAAAATGGATCTCCCAGGAGGAAAGCAGCTTGGTAAGGCCGGGGAGAAAAATTAAAATTAGCATCATATATTCATCAATTAAAATCAATCAATCATAAGCTTGCATATCGCAAGTTTCAAAAAACAACAGTCATGAAAAAAGGAATCGTAATCGTATTAATCGCAGTTTTTCCACTACTAGGTTTTTCCCAATCCGTCTTTGATAAGTTTGAGGAAATGGATCATGTAGCTTCCGTCACCATCAATAAAGGGCTCATAAACATGTTGAGCAATATTCAAGTTGAAGGCGATGAAGATGCAGAAGAGTTTATTGAAATGGCCAAAGGTGTCAATGGTATTAAGGTTTTTGTTACTGAAGATAGCAAGGTGTCCACCGATATGCGGGCAACTGTAAAGAAGTACCTTAAATCTTCTTCCCTGGAAGAACTAATGCGTGTTCGGGCAGAGGAAGCCAATATAAAGTTCTATGTTAAAAATGGGAAAGATGACAATCATGTTGCAGAATTGCTCATGTTTGTATCCGGAATGAAAAACACCGATTTGGATATTAATGGGAGAAAATTCGAAACAGTTTTGGTCAGTATGACGGGCGATATAGATCTTAGAAAAATAGGGTCGCTAACAAAGAGCTTTGATTTGCCCAAAGAACTCAACAAAGCGGAAAAAGGTAAATAGGAGTACTCTCTCCTAGTTAAAAAACAACCATTATGAATAGGATTAAAATTAGTATGATTATCACATGTCTCCTTGGGCTTGTAGCTTGTTCTTCGACCCAAAGTTTACAGGAGTATTATGTAGATAATTCCGGAAATCCCAATTTCTTGACTGTTGATGTTCCCGTCGGCATTCTTGATATCGAAAAGACCGATTTAAAAACGGAAGAAAGAGAGGCGTTAGAGTCGTTGGATAAATTAAATATTTTGGCTTTCAAAAAGAGCGATACCAATGGAGCGGAGTATGAAATAGAACGCACTAGGATAAAAGCTATTTTGAAAAACTCGAAGTTTACCGAGTTGATGCGCATGAATACCGAGTATGGCAAGGCCACCATTAAATATATGGGTGATGATGATGCTATTGATGAGGTGATTATTTATGGAGATAGCAAAGAGAAAGGCTTCATAGTAGTTCGAGTCTTGGGCGATGACATGAACCCGGCGCATCTCGTGCAGTTTATCAAGGCGATTGAAAAGTCAAATTACAAGGGAGAAGGACTGGGGGAGTTAAGCGAGTTTCTACGCGGTTAACAAACGCTATCATAATATAATAACTAAAATTCCCACTTCGGTTCTTCTGAAGTGGGAATTTTAGTTTTAAGAAAGTCGCAAATACGATAGAAAATTCCCATTAGTTCATTTTTTCATCTTGAATTCTTATCTTGGGAAAATTCCTATAAAAAGTATTTCACTAACCTAAAAAAGAGAGTATGGAAGATGCACAAGTATGGATAGACAAAGGTGTCGCATTTGCGGCAGAGTATGGCCCCAAGATTGTAGGGGCGATTGTCATTTATATTATTGGTTCATGGATTATTAAAAAGTTAATGGGTGTTCTTAGAAAGGTAATGAACGCAAAAAACTACGATGAATCATTACAGAAGTTTTTATTGAATCTGGTTTCCTGGGCTTTAAGGATATTTTTGATCATAGTCGTTGCGTCTAAACTTGGTGTGGATACCACCAGTTTTGCGGCAGTCATAGCAGCAGCTGGTTTAGCAATTGGTTTGGCGTTGCAAGGGTCACTGTCTAATTTTGCGGGCGGGGTACTTCTCATTATTTTTAAACCTTATAAAATTGGAGACCTGATAGAGGCCCAAGGTGTTCTTGGCGTTGTAAAGGAGATTGAAATATTTACTACTAAACTGACCACCCCAGATAATAAATTGGCTATTGTACCCAACGGAGCGATGTCCAATGGTAATATTGTAAACTACACTGCCGAAGGTAAAATGCGCGTAGACACGACCATCGGTATCGGATATGATGAAGATATCAAAAAGGCGAAAGAGGTGTTGTTAGAAGTCCTGACTTCGAATCCGAAAGTGTTGCAAGATCCGGCACCGTCTGTTAATGTATCAGAACTGGCCGATAGTTCAGTGAATTTTGCTGTACGGCCGTTCTGTAAACCAGAGGACTATTGGGATGTTTATTTTGGTACACTTGAAGGCTGTAAATTGGCATTGGATAAAGCAGGTATTGAAATTCCGTACCCACATGCTGTCGAAATTCAGAAGCAAGGATAGGTACTTGGTCTACCAATCTTATATATAATAGCTAGTGTGGCTATGAAAGAAAGGGGAATCTTAAAAAGATTCCCCTTTCTTTTTTTCGACCTTCTTGCCATAAAATGTGACTTTTAGAAAAGTGTTGGTGTCTAACATAAAAACACTACACCTTAAAATTAGAAACAACGTATGGAAAATGCACAAGTATGGATTGACAAAGGAATTGGTTTTGCAACCGAGTATGGACCGAAAATTATCGGTGCAATTATTATTTACATCATCGGTTCCTGGGTAATTAAAAAATTAATAGGCCTTATACGCAAGGCAATGCTCGCCAAAAAATATGACGAATCTTTGCAGAAATTTTTATTGAACTTGGTTTCATGGGCGTTGAAAATTTTCCTGATTATCATGGTAATTTCAAAATTGGGCGTTGAAACAACCAGTTTTGCAGCAATTATTGCAGCAGCCGGTCTTGCAATTGGCTTAGCCTTACAAGGGTCGCTTGCAAATTTTGCGGGAGGTGTTTTGTTGATTATTTTTAAACCTTATAAGATTGGGGATTTGATAGAGGCACAGGGGGTTACAGGAGTGATAAAGGAAATTGAAATCTTTACAACCAAATTGGTTACACCTGATAATAAATTGGCAATTGTACCGAACGGAGCCATGGCGAATGGTAATATTGTAAACTATACTGAAGAGGGGCAGATCCGGGTAGATACCACCATAGGTATCGGATATGATGAGGATATTAAAAAAGCAAAAGAGGTATTGTTGGCAGTGCTGACAACAAACCCAAAAGTATTGCAAGATCCTGCTCCCTCTGTAAATGTATCTGAATTAGCGGATAGTTCCGTCAATTTTGCGGTGCGTCCCTTTTGCAGGCCAGAAGACTACTGGGATGTGTATTTTGGCACGCTCGAAGGTTGTAAATTGGCCTTGGACAATGCAGGGATCGAAATTCCATACCCACATGCGGTTGAAATTCAAAAACAAGGATAACATTCAATTTGTTTTCAAAAGAAAAGACCGCCACTGGCGGTCTTTTTTAGTTGTAGGTTATAAGTTTCTTAGATTCCCGTGTAGTTTGCGGGTGTAATCTGCTTGAGTTCGGTTTTAATATCCTCGGCAACCTCTAGCGTATCTATAAAATTGGCAATAGAAGATTGATTGATGCGCTCATTGGTTCGGGTAAGTCCTTTAAGTGCTTCATAGGGGTTTGGATACCCTTCTCGTCTTAAGATCGTCTGTATGGCCTCGGCTACGACCGCCCAGTTGTTCTCCAAATCCTGCTCAAATTTTTCTTTGTTCAATAAGAGTTTTCCCAAGCCCTTCATTGTAGATTGAAATGCAATCATGGTATGGGCAAAAGGCATTCCGGCATTTCTTAAGACGGTGCTATCGGTAAGATCGCGCTGTAGCCTTGAAATAGGGAGTTTGGCAGATAAATGTTCGAACAAGGCATTGGCAATACCAAGGTTCCCTTCCGAATTTTCAAAATCAATAGGGTTTACCTTATGCGGCATCGCGGAGGAGCCTACCTCGCCTTTCTTGATCTTCTGTTTAAAATAATCCATTGAAACATAGGTCCAGAAATCACGATCAAGATCTAGAATAATGGTATTGATGCGTTTCAGTGTGTCGAACAATGCCGCCATATGGTCATAATGTTCAATTTGTGTAGTCGGAAACGAATGGTGTAGACCTAGTTTTTCTTGAACGAACCGCTCTCCGAAATTTTTCCAATCAATTGTTGGGTAGGCTACTTTGTGCGCATTAAAATTTCCTGTAGCACCACCAAACTTGGCTGCGCTGGGAATGTCATTTAAGAGGTTGAATTGTTCTTTAAGCCGCACAACAAAAACAGCTATTTCCTTCCCGAGACGGGTAGGGGAGGCCGGTTGTCCGTGTGTTCTTGCAAGCATAGGAATGGCAGCCCATTCGCTTGCCAGCTCTTGAAGTTTTTTCAACAAGTCTAAATAGGCGGGCACGTATACTTCATTCATTGCCTCCTTGATGGATAAAGGGATTGCCGTATTGTTGATGTCCTGAGAAGTGAGTCCAAAATGGATAAATTCTTTAAAAGATTGCAACCCTAACGCATCGAATTTTTCTTTGATGAAATATTCAACGGCCTTCACGTCGTGATTGGTAATTTTCTCAATTTCTTTGATCGCTTTTGCATCCTCTGATGAAAACGTTCCATAAATAGCGCGAAGGGCGTCAAAATTAGAATGGTTGAAATCGATCAGCTGGGGCAAGGGAATTTCGCATAAGGCAATGAAATACTCTATTTCTACCAGTACTCTATATTTTATAAGCGCTTCCTCAGAAAAATATGGGGCTAAGTTGGCTGTTTTGCTGCGATACCTTCCATCAATAGGAGAAATGGCATTTAAGGGAGTCAAAGACATGTTTTCGAAGTTGATTGCTGTTTTGAAAGTTGCAAAGATACCTATATACCAGAGAGTTTAAAAGTAGGTTGAAGATTGTTTTCCGTAGGTTTTCAACTAAATAGTACTTTCATGCCCGACTTTTAGGAAATCTTTTCGAGTGTCATTCGGGCACGAGCCTTATAGGCGGCGCTACCAAAGGCATAGTTTCGCTCCAAAACCAGTTTTAATTCAGGATGTATCCAATCGAATTTACGCCCCAATAAGAGCAAACAAGTCATTGCGTAGGCTTGCGGGGCCACTTTTTGTTCTGTAATCAACCAGTCAAAACAAACGGTTGCTAGCCGCTCAAGATGTATCTCATTAAGTGCATTTTGTACAGCGTTCTTTTCCTTGGAGAAATAGGCTTTGACCAGATACTCACAAATTTTGGCCATCGGCCTTATAGAGGAATCGAGGCGCACCAGGCCACAGTTTTCAGTGAAAGTATCCAGATAGGGGAAAATAAAATCGATCGTTTCTTTCGCTGTAAACTCCAATACCCAGCAGGCACGGGAAGAAATAGGGTCATCTATCGTAAAGGCAATTTCCAATAAGAGGGGAACAAGGTTGGGATTTTTTTTTACAACAAGCGCCATTTCAAGTCTTTTTTCCCTTGAATGGTTCACATAGCTAAGCGAGTCATATAATTCGTCTTTGGTCACAAATTGCACTTTTATACTTTCTTGTTAGGAAGGTATGAAATTAGTAAAAAAACTGGGTTTATAGTAATGATAAGAATCTGGCTTAACACCCTGAAAAACTTTTCTTTTGGTGAATAAACGGGCCTTGTTCTTTTAAACTTCAATTCATCTAAGAAAGTAGCTTTTGTTGTAATATATAATTGTCATAAAACCCTGATAACATTTCAAGCAGTCCTTGGCCTTTTAGCGGCAAAGTTGCGTATGTAATGACAAAAGGCAATGGAAAAACTAGGATATTTTATGAATCAAATCGTTAACAAGAGCTGGCACTCCTACGGAAGCTTTATTGGGTAAGACGGTCAAATTCCCATAATTGCTTTCAGATATACTTGGTTTAGGATCGATGAAAAAGACCTCGGTAGTATCTTTTGCGTAATCTACAAGGCCTGCGGCCGGGTACACCTGCATAGAAGTACCTATGATGATAATGATATCCGCTTGCGCGACCAGTTTTGCCGCGGAATCAAGCAACGGTACCATTTCTCCAAACCATACAATATGTGGCCTTAATTGATGCCCTTCCGGACATTGCTCCCCAATGACTAAATCGTGCTTCCAATCCAGTACCGTTGACTCGTTTCCCGCACTCCTGACCTTGAAGAGTTCTCCATGTAAATGCATAACATTGCTGCTACCTGCTCTTTCGTGCAGGTCATCCACATTTTGGGTAACAATATGCACTTCAAAATGTGTTTCCAAGGTTACAAGTGCCTTATGGGCGGCGTTGGGTTCTACTAACAATAACTGCCTTCTACGTTGGTTGTAAAAGTCTAATACAAGTTCTGGGTTTTGCGCAAAACCCTGTGGAGAGGCCACCTCCATTACATCGTGTCCTTCCCAAAGGCCATCTGCGTCCCTGAACGTCTTAATTCCGCTTTCGGCACTCATACCAGCGCCGGTAAGTACCACAATTTTATTTTTCATTGTACGATATTAGGGTTAAAAATAGAGTTTTGTATTTTAGTTTTATGGATAATGGGCATCTTTTAAAGTATTTGGAAGAATTTATTAGTCAAGAACGCAAAGAACGTTTTAAGGAAATTTTAAAGAAACGTACCAATTATATTACGGTGGCGATCGAAGATGTTTTTCAGATGCACAATACAAGCGCTGTCATACGCAGTTGTGAGGTTTTTGGTATTCAGGATGCACATGTTATCGAAGGTAGATTCGGGAAACGATTGGATAAGAATATCGCTATGGGAGCTGAACAATGGGTAGATGTACATCGTTATGAAAATGCTAAAAATTGCATAGACGTATTAAGGGCGAAAGGGTACGCAATTATAGCTACGACACCACATAATGATTCCTGTCTTCTAAAAGATTTTGAGATTACCCAAAAAACGGCGTTTTTCTTTGGAACGGAAAAAGAAGGGCTTAGTGAGGAGGTGCTGGCAGCCGCTGATGGTTTCCTTAAAATCCCGATGATGGGTTTTACCGAGAGCCTTAACATATCGGTTTCCGCAGCGATTATTCTACAGGACCTGTCGGTTAAATTGAGGAACACAAATTTGGATTGGCAATTGTCCGAATCTGAAATGGTTGAAAAACAACTCGATTGGACTAAAAAATCTATCAAAAGTATCAATGCTATTTTGAGACGATATGAAAAAAGCAAGGGTATTAAAACATAACCAGAATGCGCATCAGAGCTGAACGGAAAACTACTTCTTGATAAGGTTCATATTTTTTGATTATATTTAGATACAACTAACTAATTGATATACAAATGACTACACTACTTTACATTCTTGTGGGGATTATCGGGTTAATAGTAATACTAGCCTTGATAGCACCTAAAAGCTACGATGTTTCTCGCTCTACCGAAATAGCAAAACCAAAAGACGAGGTGTTTACTTACCTAAGGTCTCTTAAAAAGATGGATGAATGGTCGCCCTGGGCCAAAAAAGACCCTGAGATGCTTAAAAAGTTTACCGGTACTGATGGGGAGGTAGGAAGTATGAGCTATTGGAATGGCAATAAAGATGTAGGCGAGGGAGAACAGGAGATAAAAAAAATTATTGATGGGGAACGTATTGAAGCGGAACTTCGGTTTCTAAAACCTTGGAAATCAACTTCTGATTGTTACTTCGATGTAACTGATTCAGGCAATGGTACTACCAAGGTTACTTGGGGTTTTTCTGGCAAAAATAAGTTTCCCATGAGCATTTTCTCGCTTTTCGTTAGCATGGATAAGATGGTAGGAAAAGATTTTGAGGAAGGGATGCGTAGCTTGAAATCAGTTATGGAAGGTTGATTTCGTAGGCTTCGTCAAACCGCTCGTGGTATTAATACTCGTTTAAAAGCACGGTATTTTAATACGACAGCTTTACTAGGTCAATACAAACACTCTTCCAGAAGTCCTACGTATTCAGATAACCACCAACCAAGTAGCGCCCTTAATAAGTATGGGAGAAATTAGGATCAGTCAACAAGCTCGAGAAGGGCAATGTCATGCTCATTATCCAAAATTACTTTTCCATTTTTCACTTCAACCTTTGTTTGAGAGTAGGTGTCAAAAAGTTGTGTACCATCTCCGAAAAATCCTTTCACCCAAAGCGATTTTTTTCCCTTTGGCAATTCGAGCCCTACAACCACTTTATCCTTGAAATCTCCCTGCATATAAGTTCTGCTAAACACATAGGGTTTTTTGCCCAAGCGTTTGTGTTTTCCCGCTCCAATTGCGGGATGATTATCTCTAAACTGCCCCAACTTCTGCCAATGCCGATTAATTTTTTGAATTTCCGGTACACTATCAAGCTCTTCCCAGTTCATCATTGACCGCAAGGTGGCATCTCCCTGCGTACCTTCAATAACAAGACTACGGGCCGTTTCATCGCCATAGTATATTTGGGAGGCACCAGGTGTTAATAATAAGACATTGGCGGCACGAATAGGGTCTGTACGGTCCTTGTCAAACGGAGCCCCATCATCATGTGATGTCAAGTAATTTACGATACCCTTGTCTTTCAACTTGGTACGAAGTAATTTATGGTATTTACTAAAGATGGCATCATACGATTTGTTGGCCGCATCGTGTTTTAATTCAAAATTGATCAGGCTGTGAAAACCATGATTATAGAAGTCAACTTTTTTATCTCCAAAGTCAAAATCCCTTCCATTTGAAATACCATAGTTATAGACTTCTCCAACCATATAAAAGGCATTGTCATCAAGTACCTGGGTAGGATTTCTTTTTTTCCAAGTATCAAATGCATGCGATGCTTCTTTGTATAGTTCGGCCCAGGCCTTTTCATCGGCATGTTTTACCGTATCTACTCTGAAGCCATCGATACCCAGATCGTTTACATAATCGGCCAACCATTTTATGATATAAAACCTTGGGGCTCTGGGGTATCCGGTACGCTCAAAAAATAATTGTAGTTCATCAAGCTCATTGCTGAGCCTTCCTTCTTCTTTCCACTTAGCTAGCAGTGCATCTGGCAATTCTACGGGAGCATCGGATTCCGTGAGAATATCCGGCAGGTTAGCAACCAATGTACATGCTGTCGTATTTTCATAAGTTGTAAATGCACACGGAGGTTCTGTTCGCACCCATTCGCTCGGCCAAACTGGGTCTTCTTCGGTTACGGGTCCCGTATGGTTTACAACCACATCCATCAACACCCGTATTCCCTTTTCATGTGCTTTTTTAACTAAAGCCTCCAGTTCTTTTTTAGTTCCGAAATTCGGATCTAAGGCGGTCCAATCTTTGGCCCAATAACCATGATACCCATATGTATTACCGGTACCTTCATCGGTAGCACCATGAATTTGCTCCACGACCGGAGTAAACCAAATAGCGTTGACACCGAGGTCTGAAAAATAGTCATCATCGATTTTTTGTGTAATTCCAGCAATGTCCCCTCCCATAAAACCTCTTAAGGTCGCCGTTGAATCGGTACGCCCAAAGGTGGTGTCATTTTCGATATTACCGTTTTTGAAACGATCGGTAAGTAAAAAATAAATATTTGCACCATCCCATACAAAAGGCGCTTCTTTTTCAGGAACCTTGAGAATCGTATCTACTGCAGCAGCTATAGGCGGTGGAGTTGTGTCTTTTTTTACTTCCTTACATGAAAAAAACAAAAATAAAAGGGAAATAGTAATGAAGGTCTTCGTCATAGATACGGCTTTATCCTGCTATTGGGGAACATGCGAATGCATGCTATTATATTTTTCATAAAGCTATAAAATGATAGGGGAACTAGAAAATTTATTTTTTTCTATTAAGTACTTTGAATTCCTCGTAACAGCTGCTGATCGCATCTAGAATCTGAAGATCGTTCGCTGTAGTGATGAACGATTTGGAGTAGTTGCAATTATTTAAGATATCTTCGATGTCAACTTTTTTGATATGCAGTAGTTCCATAAGTACTTCCCTATCGAATTTAGTCGCCAGTAAGTCTCTTATTTCGTCTTCTTCCTTTATTTTGCGGAGCTTTCGCATTTGGTTCGGCTTTTTGCCAAACAAGTTCCGAAGTAAATCAGCAGGGTTTAGAATAGCACCCAAAACCTTGGTAACCGCACTAGGGTTTTTATTACCTCCTTCATAACCGACGGATAGGCCCGAAATACTATATTGATACGAAGTATTTATCGGTAGGTTCTTTACATCTATCTCCAAATATCCAGTTAATTGATAGGGCGTAACGATTACTTCCTCGAGTGCGTAGGCCAATTCGGTAAGGGATATTTTAGTGTCCTTAAATTTGAACATATCGTTAGTGACCCTCACTTTTTGAGGTTTAAAACCGAGATACGAAAAATAAAGCGTATCGTTTACAGCAGCCGAAATTGCAAACGCACCTTCCTTGTTTGTAATAGTACCAACCACCTCATTTAAGTTGATAACGTGCACACTTTCTAAAGGAGCATCGGTCTGGGCATTGATTACCAATGCTTTTATTTCTTTAGTAACTACATTTTCCTCGGTATCTTGGCCATATGCTATGCAAGCTAAAAGAAGAACTATCCATCTAATGTGTTTTACCATGCTGTACGTATCGCTTGTAAAAATACTAAACAAAACCAAAAAATACGCCGAAGCGTATTTTTTAGTGAAGAATTAACATAATGTAATTTTCTAGAAAAAATCACTTCTACGGGTACTTCGTCTTTTCCCCGCATTGGCTGCGTTCCCGCGATTTCCCCTTCTATCGTTGTTTTTTTTGCCGTATCCACCTTTTTCCTTGCGTCGTCCTTTATCCCTGCCGCCTGAACGTCTTTTGTTGCCTCCGCCACCGGGACTTTTGGAAACTTCTACATTCACAAAACGCCCATCTACCTTAAATTCGGTAAATGTTTTTAAAATCTGTTCGGTAACATCTGCCTCTGAATTGAAAAAAGAGAAGCTATCCTTAACATCCACTTTGAAAATATCTTCCCTGCCAAGGCCTACCGTATCCCGAACGAAATCTTTAAGCGACATCCAATCATATCCATCTTTTTCTCCAACATTGATGAAATAGCGTACAGCACCATTGGTTGGAATGCGATCTCTACCTCCTCGGTCTTGTGAAGCACCTGTTGTATTTAGGTCTTTCGTCTTATTGTAATAATTGGAGAATCGTGTAAACTCAACAGATACTATTTTTTTGATCAGTTCATCTCTATCGATACCCTGTAATACATCATTGATTGCGGGGAGGTAGTTTTCCACATCCGCATTGATTTCAGTGTCCTTTATCTTATTGGCCAAATGATACAATTGTATTTCGCAAATTTCAGGACCCGTAGGAATCTTTTTGGTAATGAACTTTTGTTGTATTTTTTTCTCTATCGCCTGTATTTTACGCATTTCACTGCGGGTAACGATTACCATTGAGATACCTGATTTCCCGGCACGTCCTGTTCGTCCACTACGGTGGGTATAGGTTTCGATTTCGTCGGGTAGTTGGTAATTGATAACATGGGTGATATCATCAACATCTATACCCCTGGCTGCTACATCGGTAGCGACCAACATCTGAATCTGTTTTTTACGAAAAGAGTTCATTACCAAGTCACGCTGGTTCTGGCTTAGATCTCCATGCAGCGCCCCAGCGTTGTAGCCATCTTCGATTAAATTCTCCGCTACTTTTTGGGTATCTCGTTTTGTGCGACAGAACACAACGGAGAATATATCGGGGTGTGCGTCCGCCAAGCGTTTTAATGCCGGATAACGATCTCTACCGCTGACCACATAATACTCGTGTTGTACGGTGCTTGCACCTGAATTTTTGGTACCTACGGTAATCTCGATAGGGTTGTGCATAAACTTTTTGGCGATCACCGACACCTCTTTGGGCATGGTCGCTGAAAACAACCAAGTAGATTTTTCGTTCGGAGTGTTCGAAAGAATATCCTTGATGTCTTCATAAAACCCCATGTTCAGCATTTCATCGGCTTCATCTAACACACAGTAGTCTATTTTGGAAATATCTACCAGGCCACGGCCGATCATATCTTTCATTCTTCCTGGAGTGGCCACCACAATTTGCGCGCCTCTTCGAATTTGCCTAGCCTGTTCGGTAATGCTCGCACCTCCGTAGATTGCTACGACATTAATACTCTTTTCATACTTTGAATAAGCTTGTAACTCATTGGTGATCTGCAAACATAATTCCCTTGTTGGGGAAAGAATAAGTCCCTGGGTAGTTCTGCTTTCCGCTTCGATTTTTTGAATTAATGGGAAACCGAATGCAGCTGTTTTTCCTGTACCTGTTTGTGCCAGGGCCACTAAATCAATTTCACCATCTAATAAGAGAGGAATGGCTTTTTCTTGTACTTCGGAAGGGGTTTCAAAACCCATATCGGTAACAGCATTCAATAGAGATTGCTGAAGCCCGAGTGCTTCAAATTTTGTCATAATGTGTTTTACTTAATCGCTAATAGGTGTGTTGCATAGAGCGATTATCGTATATAACCCATTGGACTCCTCGCAACACCTGCCATACCGGCGGCGTTTATTTCGAGCGGCAAAGGTACTGCTAATAATTGATATAGTAAACGTTAGGGTTTTTTAGTCTATGCGGAGATGGGATGACTATCGGCAAAAAAGGAAATCCCAATTATTCCGAATACAAGATATTTTCTTTCACAAGGGGGTGTTATCCAGAATACCATATGGTGCTATCAAAATGTTAATTTGAAAGGATAGCAACCGAAGATCAAACATATTAGGTGTAGGGCGGTAAATAGCTTCCAACGATCCTCATTCTTTTAAGCCGTTGGCTGTGCCCTTACTTTTAGATATATGGCCATTGATGAGACCGAAACCTTGACAGTTTCGTTTTGTTCTTAAACATTCGATAGTTGTCTTAGATGGGTCATTAACTTTTGAATTGCTTTTCCCCTATGACTTATACTGTTTTTGGTTTTTAGTGATAACTGTGCGAACGTTTCTTCATATCCGTTTGGGCTAAAGATAGGGTCGTAACCAAAACCGTCACCCCCGGCTCTTTCGGAGGTGATTTCTCCTTCTACTATTCCTTCAAAAAGATGTGTTTCGCCTTTGAGGTTTAAGGCGATAATGGTCTTAAAATGTGCGCTGCGATCGGTAACGCTTCTCATTTCGCTTAGAAGTTTGGTCATATTATCCTCTGTATTTTTACCTTCACCGGCATACCTGGCCGAATACACGCCCGGCGCACCATTCAGGGCATTTACAAGCAGACCGGTATCGTCGGCAAAGCAAGGTAGGTTATAGTTTTCGGTAACATAATTTGCCTTTATTTGGGCGTTTTCTTCTAAACTTTCACCGGTTTCAGGAATATCTTCTAGGCATCCTATTTCAGAAAGGGATACAAGGTGTATGTGTACAGGCATTAATTTTTTGACCTCTTCTAGTTTATTTGTATTGTGGGTGGCGAAAACGAGTTGCATATGTTCAAAATTACTAATTTTATAAAATGGGGACTTTTTCCATGGTAAAGATTTGACTTGTTTCTTTTTTACATATACTGAAAGTGTTTTCTAAAAAGCCTTTGAAATGAAATTAAAAGTACCTCCTGTAATTATTCTTATTGTTTTTGGTGGGTTAATGTACTTACTTTCTAAATTTTTACCGGTGGGTGATTTTGACTTCTTTGGCAAGTATTACCTTATTTGGTTTTTAATTGTGATGGCTTTTGGTATCGGTACTGTTGCGTTGTTTCATTTTGTTCGTGCAAATACTACGGTTGATCCTACTACGCCGTCAAAAGCTGCGAATTTAGTTCATGACGGACTCTATCGTTTTTCAAGAAACCCGATGTATTTGGCTATGTTATTGTTATTATTGGCTTGGGGTCTTTGGTTGGGAAATGCCTTCAACACTTTGTTGGCTGCAGGTTTTGTGGGATATATGAACAGCTTTCAGATCAAGCCCGAGGAGGAAGCCCTTAGTATACTGTTTGGGAAGGAGTATCAACGATATTGTGGAAATGTACGTAGGTGGTTTTAGATAATTAGCTAAAACGCTTATATGGCCATTTTATAAGCTTTTTAGATTATATTAATTAAATATTAGCATAAAAGCTTATAATTACATATATTAGCACTTTAGCTTATAAAATGATAGCAATTATAACAGGTGATATTATTAATTCAGAGAATCATAAGGCATCGGAATGGCTCGGTATTCTTAAGAGCTATTTTTCTAAACTCGGTGACGCCCCCGAAGATTGGGAGATTTATCGTGGAGATGAATTTCAATTGCGAGTGCCTTTTGCAGCGGCATTTGAGGTAGCCATACACATAAAAGCGTTAATGAAAACAATAAAGGGTTTAGATGTACGCATGGGCATTGGTCTTGGTCAAGAAACTTTTATCGGGGTAGGTGTGAGTGAATCAAACGGTCCCGCTTACCAACGTTCGGGTCGAACTTTTGAGGCTCTTAAAGGTGATAAAACGAACCTTACCGTAGCAACAGGGAATGGTTTCTACGATGGAACCTTAAATTTGATGCTGCGTTTGGCCCTCGATTTTATGAACGATTGGAGTGTTGTTTCTGCTGAAATTGTTGTCATAGCATTGGAAAATCCAAAAGCCTCCCAACAAGAAATAGCGACCAAACTTGGTATTCGGCAATCCGCTGTTAGCCAACGACAAAAAAGAGCACGTTTAGATTTGGTATACGAATTATTAAACTATTACAAAATGAGTGTTAAAGAGATTACTGCATGATATTTTTCTTAAAATTATTTTTAGCGCATCTTATCGGTGATTTTCTACTACAGCCCACTACCTGGGTGGTTGATAAAGACTCAAAAAAAATAAAGTCAAAATACCTATACTTACATGTTTTGGTGCATTTTGGTATTACGATGGTGCTTCTATGGGATATTTCTTATTGGGGTATTGCACTACTAATCGCTATAGCCCATTATTTGATAGATTTAGTCAAATTATATGCAACGCCTCTTTTTAAACACGCGAACATTCCCTTTTTTATCGATCAGTTATTGCATGTTTTGGTTCTATATGCTTTTGCATTTTATGGAACGTTTTGGGAGCAAACACTTTTACTCGCCGAACGCATCGACCTAGGTTTACTTGTGGCTGTGGTTTTTGTAAGTTTTCCCGCGGGAATTATCATGGGGAAACTGCTAGAGCCAATGGCGGGTCAAATAGAATTAGATCATGAATCTTTGCCCAACGCAGGGAAATACATCGGGATTATTGAACGAATTTTTGTGCTCATTTTTATTGTGCTGGGGAAATGGGAGGCCATCGGACTTTTAATAACGGCAAAGTCTGTATTTAGATTCAATGATTTAAAAGAAAGTAACAATCGAAAACTAACAGAATACATCCTTATAGGAACTCTTTTAAGTTTTGGTATGGCCATCGTAACTGGTTTAATCTATGAAAATTTTTAAGACACATCTATTTCCGTTTTTCGCTTTTTTATTGTTCGTCAATTTTGGCAACGGTCAAGAAGCGTCTTTTAATTCATTCGATGGTACCAAGATCGTATACACAGATGAGGGCCATGGGAAACCGGTACTTTTACTACATGGTTTTATAAACACCCGCAAAAACTGGGACAAAACCGAGCTAAAGAAAGACCTGATTGCTGAGGGGTACCGCGTTATAGCCCCAGATCTAAGAGGGAACGGGGATTCGGAAAAACCGCAGGAAGATGATGCATATGCCAATGATGCTGAAGTAACCGATTTAATGTTGTTAATGAATCATTTAGAACTTAAAAAGTATAAAGCGGTCGGGTATTCCAGAGGCAGTATCGTCCTTGCAAAGCTCGTAACGATCGACAAGCGAATCAAGAAAGCGGTTTTGGGAGGAATGGGGATTGATTTTTCAAATCCAAATTGCGAGCGTCGTCTCATGTTTGCCGAGGCGTTTGCTGGGAATACGAACGAAATTACCGAAGGGGCCGTGACCTATGCCAAATCGATAAATGCAGATTTAAGGTCGTTGCACTTGCAACAAAAGTATCAGCCCGTTACTACAAAAGAAGCGCTTAAAACAATTAAAAAACGTGTTTTGGTAATAGCAGGTGAGAAGGACCTTGACAATGGTAGCCCTGCTGAACTTCAAAAAGCAATACCAAGGGCACGTCTGCAATTGGTACCTGGGGATCACAACGGAACCTATAAAACGGCTGCTTTTTCGAAGGCCATTATTTCATTTTTGAGGTAAGCAGGTTATTTTCGGGTTTCTAGAATTTATTAAATCAATAATTTCACACCCCTTAAAAAGCGAAATTCCTATCAAAATAATTGGTTTTGGTGATAAGGATAACTTTTCATACTATTCCATCTGGTTCAACGGAATTAATTTTTACTTTTAACGCTTAATTTTCTTTAAAATGATTGCAGTGGGGCGAAAGTATGTTTTTGATTTTGACAGTACGCTTACCAGAGTAGAGGCGTTAGATGTTTTGGCTGAATTAACCCTTCAAGGGAAAACGAACAAGCAGGAAATAGTCGATGAGATTCAACGCATTACCAACTTGGGTATCGATGGCGATATTTCGTTTACCGAATCGTTGGAAAAAAGGATAAAGTTATTGAACGCCAATAAGTCCGATTTGGCAGGCCTTGTGAGTGAGTTGAGGCAAAAAATATCCAAGTCAATTGAGTCTAACAAAGAGTTTTTTGAAAAATATTCAGATGATATTTATGTGATTTCATGTGGCTTTAAGGAATTTATAGACCCTATTGTAAAAGAGTATAATATTCCTTCTGATCGTGTGTATGCGAATACATTCGAGTTTGATGAGGACGGAGCAATTGTAGGTTTTGATGCGGAAAATCCTTTGGCTTTGCACAATGGAAAGATCGAATGCCTTAAAAGACTCGATTTGGAAGGCGAGGTACAGGTTATAGGCGACGGTTATAGTGATTATGTGATGCGTGAAGCCGGTATTGCCGATAAATTCTTTGCCTATACCGAGAATGTGCATCGAGAAAAGGCCGCAGTGAACGCAGACCACGTGACACCGAACCTTGATGAGTTTTTGTTTGTAAATGACCTGCCCCGAAATATTTCGTATCCCAAAAACCGAATCAAAATACTTTTATTGGAAAATGTACACCCAGATGCCTTTGAGAACCTTTCAGACGATGGTTTTTCGGTAGAATTGGTGAAGCACAGCCTTCCAGAGGAAGAATTGATAGAGAAAATAAAAGGAGTGCATGTATTGGGAATCCGTTCTAAGACACAGGTGACTCAAAAGGTGCTCGACGCGGCCAATAAACTATTGGTGGTAGGTGCGTTTTGTATTGGTACTACACAAATAGATTTGGAGTACTGCCGAAGAAAAGGGGTAGTGGTGTTCAATGCTCCCTATAGCAATACACGTTCGGTGGTAGAATTGGCCATCGGAGAGATCATTATGCTAATGCGCAGTATTTTTCCCAGAAGTACCGAAATTCATGATGGCCAGTGGCAAAAAACGGCCGCTGGATCAAGGGAAGTACGTGGTAAGAATCTTGGTATAGTTGGGTATGGTAATATAGGTAAGCAACTTTCGGTACTGGCGGAGGCCATTGGAATGCGTGTATATTATTATGATATAAATGACCAGCTTGCTTTGGGGAATGCCATTAAGTGCAATACCTTGGAGGATTTGTTGAATGTTTCCGATGTGGTTACGCTTCATATAGATGATAACAAGGCCAATAAAAATTTCATTGGGGAGCGAGAGATCAACCAGATGAAGAATGGCGCCATGCTCGTGAACCTCTCTAGAGGTTTTGTAATCGATATAGAGGCCTTGGCCACTGCTTTGAAAAGCGGAAAATTAGGAGGTGCCGCGGTTGATGTATATCCAAAAGAACCAAGGGCCAATGGCGAGTTTTATACAGAACTTAAAGGGCTGTC
The DNA here is from genome assembly GCA_938020445.1 of uncultured Flavobacteriaceae bacterium. Taxonomy (GTDB): domain Bacteria; phylum Bacteroidota; class Bacteroidia; order Flavobacteriales; family Flavobacteriaceae; genus Pelagihabitans. Next base: position 30,380 of record CALIIC010000122.1, read on the forward strand.
AAACGTAATTCTAACACCTCATATTGGGGGTAGCACTGAAGAAGCGCAACGTAATATTGCCGACTTTGTTCCCAGTAAGATTATGGGGTATATTAATTCCGGTGATACGGTGGATGCTGTGAATTTCCCGAATATACGGTTGCCGAAACAGTCAAATGCACATCGTTTTCTTCACATTCATAAAAATGTTCCTGGGGTCATGGCCAAAATCAATGAGGTATTGGCGAAATACGAGATGAACATCACAGGGCAATACCTTTCAACCGATAGTGAGGTAGGGTACGTGATCAGTGATATGGACAAGGAATACAACAAAGATGTGGTGAAAGCACTTAAAAAAGTAGAACATACCATTAAATTCAGAGTGCTTTACTAGCGACTGTAATGCCCTCTTTGACAAACTGCGAAAATTGATTTGCCTGCAACTTACCTGTGATGGTATGGCTCGTTTTTTAATATGGTAAAAGCGCGGTACAATTGCTCTACGACGAAAAGACGCACCATTTGATGTGAAAAGGTCATTTTCGACAGACTTATTTTTCCTTGCGCTTTTTGATGAACCGGATCGCTAAAACCGTAGGGTCCACCTATTGCAAAAACCAATTGTTTTAGTCCGGCGTTCATTTTCTTTTGCAGATAGCTGGAAAAGCCAACGGAATCATATTGCGTACCATTTTCATCCAGAAGAATCAATGAATCGGTAGCAGCTAATTTTTTTAAGAGCAATTCACCTTCCTTTTCTTTTTGTTGGTTTTCCGAAAGATTTTTTACGTTTTTGATATCTGGTAATACCTCCAATTCAAATCGTACGTAATGCTTCAAGCGTTTTTCATAGTCCATTATCAACTGCTGTAAGTGCTTGTTGTCTGTTTTTCCTATTGCAATTATTTTAATGGTCATGCTACAAATGTACTCGGCAAATCCTTTATGACAAGTTGATTTCTTTAAAATTGGAATAAGATCTTTTTCCGGAGGTATCTTTGCCACCGAGAAGCCAAACAATTTAGTATTTTAGCGAACGTCAAACACCTATAAATGATTTCACCAGCACAATTCCAAAAAGAAGTAGATTTAATTATTGCAAATGCCTTGCGAGAAGATGTTGGTGATGGGGACCATAGTTCCTTGGCCTGTATACCCGATACGGCGCAGGGAAAAGCGAAATTATTGGTCAAAGACAAAGGGATAATTGCTGGAATCGATTTTGCGAAACAAGTGTTTCAAAAGGTTGATGCAAACATGAAAGTAGAAGTATTGTTGCCAGATGGTAGTCCGGTAAAATATGGTGATATTGCGTTTTATGTAACAGGTGCCTCCCAAAGTATTTTAAAGGCTGAGCGTTTGGTGCTAAATGCAATGCAGCGCATGAGCGCCATTGCCACAAAAACCAATTCTTTTGTACGTTTGCTTGAAGGTACCCCCACCAAGATATTGGACACACGAAAAACAACCCCGGGCTTACGGGCACTTGAAAAATGGGCCGTAAAAATTGGGGGAGGGGAGAATCACCGTTTTGCTTTGTACGATATGATCATGCTTAAGGATAATCATATCGATTTTGCAGGAGGGGTAACGAGAGCAATTTCACAAACGCATGACTACTTAAAAAACACCGGGCGTGATTTGAAAATTATTGTTGAGGCACGAAGTTTAGGGGAAATAGCAGAAATATTGGAATCGGAGGGTGTTTACCGAATTTTGATCGATAACTTTAATTACGAGGATACACGGAAAGCGGTGGAAATGATCGGCACTAAATGCCTTACCGAATCATCGGGAAACATTAATGAAAAGACATTGCGGGAATACGCGGAGTGTGGAGTTGATTATATTTCTTCGGGGGCGCTCACACATTCGGTCTATAACATGGACCTCAGTTTAAAAGCCGTATAAATGTCGGTTGAAATCGAAAAAAAACTGGAAAAAATACCCATTATCAATTGGCTTGTAAAGCTGTTGAAAACCATACGACTTCCAGGTTTTGAAGGCCTGTCCATCTACGATCTTTCGGAAATGTATATTCGCGGAATTGTACAGGGAGCTTTATCCACAAGAGCAAGTTCTATTGCCTTTAGCCTGTTTATGGCCCTTTTTCCGTTACTAATCTTTATGGTTACCCTGGTGCCTTTTTTAGTTTCTTATATCAGTATTGGGAATGCTAATTTTGATACCGAATTTCTATCTTTTCTCGAATCGTTTTTACCAAATGCTACTGGGGAATATTTCGGGGAGATTTTTCAACAAATCAAAGATCAAAAGCGAGGAGGGCTTTTGTCATCATCTTTTATCATCTCTATTTTCTTGATGGCAAATGGCGTAAATGCCATATTTGGAGGTTTTGAAAACTCCTATCATGTAAATTTAGAACGTCATTTTTTTAGACAATACTTGTATGCCTTAATGGTAGGATTGATACTCTCTATTTTGATTATCGTAGGTTTTGTAGTCTTTGTCTACTTTGAAGTATATGTACTAGGGTATTTAAAGGAGTTTCTAGAGCGCACCAGTGGAAGTGTGTTGGATGAAGATGAAGTTATTGGAATACAAGTGGCCAAATTCCTTTTTTTTATTATTCTTTCCTACTTCACTACCGCCATACTCTACTATTTTGGAACTGCGGAAGGCAAACAGGCGAAGTTCTTTTCTGCCGGCGCATTAATGACCACGATATTGTTTTTAGTTACCTCCTACCTATTTGGGGTGTATGTAGAAAAATTTGCGCGCTACAACGAATTGTATGGCGCCCTGGGCGGATTGTTGATATTAATGGTCTATATCTGGTTAAATTCAAATATCTTGCTACTCGGTTTTGAGTTGAATGCTTCCTTAAACTGGTTGCGAAAAAATTATAAGAAGAATGCCATTGAAGACTAAGTTAATTGTTTTGTTCGTTCTAATTACCTGCTCAACAGGTTTTGGTCAAAGTATTTTTGGTAAGTGGAAAACCATCGACGATCGTACGGGAAAACCAAAGGCGATCATTAAAATTTATGAAAAAAACGACCTCATGTATGGGGAGGTTTTGAAGATTGTAGAAAAAGGAAAGGAGAATTCACGCTGCACGAAGTGCGATGGTGATTTAAAAGATAAGCCAGTCGTCGGTATGACGATCATAGATGCTGCCAAGCACAAAGGAGATGGCGTTTACAAGGGGAGTACCCTTTTTGATCCTGAACAGGCAATGACTTTTCGTTGTAAGATATGGTTGAATCCAGAGAATGGGGATGAACTCAAAGTACGCGGATATCTGGCTTTTATCTATCGCACACAAACGTGGGTTCGCGTAGACGAATAGGAATTGACAACTATGCAACACTATATCAATGTTATTCTACCAATACCATTGGAAAAGTTGTTTACCTATGCAGTTTCGAATGCAGAGGCAGACTTTTTAAAACCTGGTATGCGTGTTGCCGTACCCTTTGGGAAATCAAAAATATATACAGGTTTAGTAGCGGAAATTCATACAACGGCCCCAGCAGTGTATGAGGCCAAGGAAATTCATCAGATTTTGGATGAAGTACCCCTTGTTAACGAATTTCAACTGCGGCATTGGCAATGGATCGCCGATTACTACATGTGTACGATTGGCGAGGTATTTCGAAGTGCGTTGCCCAGTGCCTTCTTATTGGAAAGTGAAACAATTATTGTTAAGAACACTAATGCCCAGGTAGACGAAGCAAGTTTAAAGGATGATGAGTTCCTTATTTTTGAAGCTTTACAGCACCAATCCGTCTTAAAAGTACATGAGGTAAGTACGATTGTGGATCGCAAACATATTTTGCCGATTCTGAATCGCTTGATTGAAAAGAATGTAATTCTCTTAAAGGAGGAACTGCATGAACAATACCGGCCGAAATTAGTACGGTATGTTCAGTTGGGGGAATCGTATCGATCAGAGGAAAGCCTAGAGGCCTTGCTCCATTCTCTCAGCAGGGCTCCAAAGCAGAGCCAGGTCGTTTTGTCATTGTTTCAATTACAGGCCACAGAAAATAAACCCATTAAGGTCAATGAGTTGGAACGAGAGAGCGGCGGCTCTAAAGCGGTTATTAAGTCTTTGATAGAAAAGGGGGTCTTGGCAGAATATTTTATCCAAACCGATCGGGTAAACTATGAAGGAGGAGAGGAAAATGATTCTTTAAAGCGGCTTAATGTACATCAAGAGGAAGCTTTAGCGACTGTGAAACAACACTTTGAGCAGAACAAGGTAACCTTGCTGCATGGGGTTACTTCTTCTGGTAAGACCGAGGTATACGTAAAATTAATAGAAGCGTGTATCGGCAATGGCCAACAGGCTTTGTACCTACTTCCTGAAATTGCTCTTACCACCCAATTAATAGGGCGTTTACAAGATTATTTTGGAGAAAAAGTGTCCGTTTACCATTCCAAGTACAGTGTACAGGAACGGGTAGAGGTGTGGAACAATGTGCGCTTTGAGAAACATAAGGCCCAGGTGGTAATAGGGGCACGATCTTCCTTGTTTTTACCCTTTTCAAATCTAGGCTTGATCATTGTCGATGAGGAACATGAAGGATCTTTTAAACAGTTTGATCCAGCACCACGATACCATGCGAGAGATGCAGCAGTTGTCTTGGGTAATTTACATGGCTCCAATGTGCTTTTAGGATCAGCGACACCAAGTGTTGAAACTTTTTTTAATGCGCAAACGGGGAAGTACGGTTATGCAACTATCGATCGCCGATTTGGGAATGTTCTTATGCCAGAAGTAGAGCTTGTAGATTTAAAGGAGCAGACGCGAAAGAGAAAAATGAAAGGTCATTTTTCAGAACGTTTGTTTGAAGAAATCGAAGAAGCCTTGGCAGCCGGTGAACAGGTTATTCTTTTTCAGAATAGAAGAGGGTATGCGCCTATTGTGGAGTGTACTACCTGTGGTCATTCACCCCAGTGCCCGAATTGCGACGTGAGTCTTACCTATCATCAGTATAAAAAACAATTGCGTTGCCATTACTGCAGTCATCATATCGCACTGCCCGAGAGTTGTGAGGCTTGTGGTAGCCCTACTTTAGACAGTAAAGGGTTTGGAACGGAACAGGTTGCAGAAGAGTTGGGCAACCTATTTCCCGATGCTAGAATAAGCCGTATGGATTTAGATACCACACGCGGTAAACACGCCTATGAAAAGATAATAACAGCTTTTGAGCAACAAGAGATGGATATTTTGGTGGGCACTCAAATGTTGACGAAAGGCCTTGATTTTAGAAATGTTAGTCTTGTGGGGATTATGAATGCAGACTCGTTGTTGAATTTTCCGGACTATCGGGCACATGAACGTAGTTATCAGTTGCTCACCCAAGTGGCGGGTAGGGCAGGAAGAACCAAGAAGAGGGGGAAGGTCATTATCCAAAGTTATAACCCGTACCATCAAATTTTAAAGCAGGTATCGACCAATGATTATCTGGGGATGTTCAATGAGCAGCGCTATGAACGGGAGCAGTATAAATATCCTCCTGCCAACAGGATTATTAAAATTACTTTTAAGCACAAAGAATACAATCGTTTGAACGAAGCTGCCGAATGGTTTGCAAGAGGATTACGAAGTGTATTTGCGGCAAATGTTTTGGGTCCCGAATATCCACCGGTGGCCCGGATACGAAATCAGTATTTAAAACATGTATTGTTGAAAATACCTCCGAATCAGTCGCTGCCAAAAACAAAAATAAGGATTCGTCGTATCGAAAAGTCATTCAATTCAATCGCCCAATATAGAAGTGTACGTGTGCTATACAACGTGGATCATATCTAAGAAATATACGTTGATTCTGTATTGAAGAACGGTGTTTTGGGTACGATTTATCCGTTTTTAATAAAAAAACCGCCACATAATGGAATGCAGCGGTTCATTTTGTTCGTTGATGTAGTAGTTTAGACGTTGCTCAGCGCTTCTGCCAATTCAGTCTTTTTGTTCCTACTAAGGGGAATTGATCGCCCGCTTACCTCAACATTTTTACTGTTGAACTTCTCGATTTTCTCCAGATTAACGATGTATGATTTGTGAATCCGTAGAAATTTTTCTTCCGGCAGTTGCCTTTCAAAAGATTTCATGGTAGATAAAATTACGATATTGGCTTCGTCGGTTACCAATTTAATGTAATCTCCAAGAGCTTCGATCCACTTGATGTCGTTTAAGATAACCTTTCTCTTTTTAAGGTTACTCTTCACGAAGATGTGCTCTTCGTCTTCGGTAACTTTGTTAATTTGCTCATATTTGGCTACCGCACGTCTTACAGAAGCATCAAACCGGGCCATTGTAATCGGTTTGTGTAGGTAATCTGTTACGTCGTAATCAAATGCTTTTAGGGCATAATCGGGTTTTCCTGTGATAAGGATGACTTGAGGACTGTTTTCCAGCGATTCGAGTAGGTCGAATCCGCTAATGATGGGCATTTCCACATCAAGAAAAATCAAGTCAATTTCGTTGTTTCTGATGCCATTTTTGGCTTCTATCGCATTGCTGTACTCTGCTACCATAGCAAGGTTCGGGTGATTGTTC
>CALIIC010000123.1 GCA_938020445.1 uncultured Flavobacteriaceae bacterium
GGAACTGGGAGAATATAACGCCCAAAAATTTAGGTGAGACCATTGTGAATGCCATTGAAGTATCTCCCCATAACCCCGCAGTCGTATACATCGCTACGACAAAGTACAAGTTTGGCAACCACACCCCTGCCCTATTTAAAAGTACCGATTATGGGAAGTCGTGGAAAACAATGAACAATGGCATTCCAAACGGTGCCCATACCAGGGTGGTTCGGGAAGATAAAACTAGAGAAGGATTGCTATATGCGGGTACAGAATTAGGGGTATATATCTCTTTTGATGATGGTGAAAATTGGGAATCTTTTCAGAGAAACCTTCCCATCACACCCATTTTGGATCTTAGGGTACATCAAAATGATTTGATCGTCGCCACCTCAGGAAGATCGTTCTGGATTTTGGACAATGTATCCTTGTTATCGCAATATGACCCAAAAGACACTGCTGTTAAAGTATATGATTCGGAACCCATTTACTATGGGAATTGGGGCAGCGCCATGAATGGTAATATCGATGATTTTGACGGGATGCAAAACCTTGTTGGTGTAAACCCTACGAACGGCATTGAATTGTACTATGAGCTTCCCAAAATTGATAAAATGACCCCTGTTGAACTAACTATCTTAGATAGCAAAGGCGTAGTAGTTAATGCGTACACTTCTGAGAAAGATGCGAATTACATTCCTCATAATGGAGGAGGCGCACCCAGAGCCCCACGATTATCCAAGAAAAAAGGATTGAACCGTTTTGTATGGAATATGCAACATAAAATAATCCCGGGGATTCCAGAGGTATATATTGAAGCGAGTTTTAGCGGTCATAAAGTGGTTCCCGGTACCTATACGATGCAGCTGACCTATGGTGAAAAAACCGAAACGACCAAGGCGATCATCAAAGAGCATCCAACCTATGCCATTACCAAAGAACAGTATGAGGCGTATGATTTGATCATGGGCCAAATGGAAGCGAATGCGACCGAGATGCATAACACCGTAAATTTATTGCATTCCATCTCTAAAGATATCAGTGCTTCCCTTACGCAATTGAAAAAGGAAAACAAGGATTCCATTTTAATTCAGGAAGGAAAAGATCTTTTAAAAGAAATAAAGGGGTGGGACGAACGAATGGTGCAACGCAGATCTCAGGCCTATGATGATGTAGAAAATTTTGAAAACAAGTTTACAGCGGACTATCTGTTTTTAATGAATCAGACCAATAGCAGTTTGCCCAGGATTACGAACGCATCGATCGATAGAAAAAGAATGCTGGACAAGCAATGGGCCACCTTAAAAGAAACTTCTGAAAACCTGATAAACCAAAAGATCCCTGCTTATAATCAGAAATTGTGGAACGCGGGAATCGGAGCCATTAACATGAAATAAGGAAGGGAATACATCCACATCTTATTTTAAAGATGGGTTTCTACCCTATTGCAGGCCATTATTAAAACCAAAGATTCAATCGCTATCGCCAGCTGTAATTACTTTGCTATAGCTTTCGGATTTTCATATTGCGGAACCAAGACTCAAAGTACCAGTTTTGTAGTGCGATGCTCCCTTGGGTAGCCTTCCCGAAACCGGTCGCGTCTTTAAAAGGTGAGTTGGCAATTTTAGTTCTCCACTCTTGTGACCTTAGATCTTCTTCAGCGGTTAGTTTACCATTGAGGTAGAATTGAATTTTTCCTTCTTGTTGAATAATACGGGTCGTATTCCATTGTCCAACCGGCTTGGCTTCCACGGTATTTAATTGCGGTGATAGTCCCCATAGGCAACCGGGCCGCTTTAAAGGAGTCTTCGTATCCATATGTTCGGGCTCCAAGAGTTGGTATTCCGGCCCCGTATGATAGGTAGCCTTGTATTCTGGGGATTCTTGTACGTTGATAAAAACACCTCCGTTTCCTCTCAGCGCCATTTGCCAATCAAACACCAACTCGTAGTTTTCAAACGCCGCATCGGTCACCAGATCCCCGAAGACCGTGGTTTCATCGGTAGCATTGCAAAAAAGGACGCCTTTTTGCACTTCCCATGCGGAAAAACGGGTGGAGTCAGCGTTATTGTATAAATGCCAGCCATTCAGGGTTTCCCCATCAAAAAGCAAGCTCCAACCCTGCTCTTTTTCTAAATCGGACAGTTGGTTGTGCACCTTGTTTTGTAGGGCCAGTTCCTTGGAACGTTCGATCTGAAAGCTATCTTTTTTGTCCGTTTTGCAAGAGATGCCCATGATCAGTGCCATCAGCGCGATAAAAAGGGAAGTTCGGGTCATTTATTTCATTGTATGTTCGTGATTCAACAAAACGAATTTAGTGTTTTCAAATAGAAAAACCATTCGATCTTGAAGTTGTGACCAGCATAAAAACCACTAGTGAACATGAGAATGAGCGGTGAGGCCGAAGACCGGTCTTTATGGACCAACGCGTCCGCTGTGACTAAAAAACGGCTGTAAACCATTGTTGCAAGCATTCCGTTTAATGTTTACAGAACAACAGCCATAAGAACCTGTACAGTTTGCACAATTAATCCAAAAGAGCTACAGAAGGCAGATTTCCTTTGTGCTTAAAAAATGGCGGCGGACAAGTGCTTCTGGCGGTTGACAAGTCTTATCGTTTCACAAACGCAGGTATCACAATTTCAGCAATCTGGGTCATTAGTGTATCTTCCCTATCATGGCCAGAAATTACAATGGTCAAATCAAGTTCCTCTATCACTATGACCCTTTGTCCACCGCCTCCCCAGGCAAATGTGGTATCATAGCTTTTACCCCCTATTTTCACCAGTGTTTGATACCAAAAATAGCCGTAGCGATAGTCTTTGGGCATCCAATCTTGCGTAGGTTTCACAATGCCACTGGTGGCCTTGTCAAGATATGCTGCAGAAATAAGCTGCTCGCCGTTCAACTTGCCTTTATTGAGAACCAAATGTCCTAATTTGAGCATGTCGCGCGACATGATACTTACCCGCCACCCAGCTTGCGGCAAACCACTTATATGATTTTCCCATGTATATTCCGTAATGCCGAGTTTGTCAAGCAGCTCCCTTTTAATAAAGTGCTCCGCCGTTCCCGGGACAACGGCGTCAATAACCGTCATGACCAACATGGGATTAAAATTACCATACAGATATGTCTGAGACGCTGCCGTAATAGGTCCGCTTTGCTCTAAAAGGGTCTGTACCAGCCCTTGGCCTTTTAAGCGAACCGAATCATTCTCCATTTCTTTCCATGCATCTCCATCTATATTTAACCCTCCATGCATGGTCAATGCCTTATGAAGTGTGATTTTTTCGGCGCCTTTTGTAATTTTCGTGGGGTCAACATCTTTTAGAAAACGAATCAAAGGTTTGTCTAGATCTTCCATGGATAGGTACCCCATTTGAATAGCCCTGCCCAAAACCAAACTGGTATACCCTTTTACCGCTGATGCTTGCCCATGCGGTACGTTGATACGCCCTTTTTTATAATAGGATTCAAAAACCAATTTATTTTTGTGTGAAATGAGTACCGCATCATAGTTCCCATGTTTGCCTTCAAAAATCTCTTCGGAAAGTTTGAGGATCGCGTTTCGATGGGTGCTATTCACCGCTAATGTATCTACTGAAATCCCATCGTTTCTATCGTTTGGTGTTGTACTGACATACGGATTATTGAGATGTGGAATATCCCAGAAGGAGACCTCATTGTCATTACTTGCAATAGGGCTCATTATAGATGATAGCCAAGCGACACTCCGAACTGCGGTCATAGGGAACGCGGTTCCATGATTACCATCAACCACTTCTTTAAAAACGGACAGACCGGTATCTTTTCTATCTTTTAATACCTTAATAAACGCCTCGATAGGCTTAGCCGCTTCCTCTTCTAAGGAGCCATATGAAATGAACACATTGGCATTGAGACTGCTATTTCTATTTGACGCATCGAAAGGTCCGAAAGCCGTATTCAATTCAGTTAAATAAGGTACTTCATTTTTGATGGATGGACTGCCAATAATGTAATTGTGAAAGGTATCAGGTTGGGACAGTAGTATATACGCACCAAATTCCCCGCCCATTGAATAACCGAAATAGGTACGACTGTTTGGATCCGTTCGATAGGTATTGTCAACATAGGTCATGACATCATTGCGAATAAAATCTAGATGTTTATGGGCCTGCCCTAATTGAAACTTTTTTTGAATATCGGGTTTCTTTGATTTCTGAAAACTGTAATCGCGGAACCGACTCACATGCGCGCCCACTTCTTTTTTCAGGTCTTCATTGATGTTTTTCTGCCAAGAAATACCCACGAGAATAACATCTTCCAGCATGTATTCCTGACAGGCAGATAATATTTCGAGATGCCACACGGCATCGGTATAATAAAGAACAGGATAGGTTTTGTTTTCGTTCTTTGAATAACCTTCGGGCAACTCAATATAAAGTTCATAGTTTCTTTCATTCTTAGAATCCGTTATCGGGATTACCTGAATTTGTGGCGATATCAAAGAAGATCCTTCTATATTCGAAGCTAATTCTTTTGCATCATTTTGCTGCCCGACGGCAACAGTTGTACATAAAATGATACACAGTACTACTAATTTAAGAATCCTCATTTTTATCTTTTTTAATGTATGTTAGGCATTGGAATAATGTTAATCTTTAGGATGTAGGCCAGTTTATTCAAGATCAAAGAGTCCGGATTTGGAAAGCTGTCGCGCTATCGTATTGAGTTGATTGCTTTCACGGTCGGTATTGGCAGTGCCGAAGTAAGCAATTACCAAATCTTTTGCAGGTGATATATAAAGGCCTTGTCCTCCATGTGCGCCTTTATAAAAATCTCCGTCTTCATACACTGCGCCCCATTGATAACTGCTGTATATTGTTTCCTGCGTATGCCGTGATACCTTTTTAAGATTTTTATTTACATTACGGATGTTCGCTAAATGAGTATCGGAAATGATTGAATTGCCGTCATTTCTACCACTGGGTGTAAATGCAAGACCAAATCTAGCGAGGTCTCTTAAGGTAGTAGACATCCCATCGCGATATGCAAGCGTGGTACCATTTGTATTGAACCCAAGTAAGGCACTGTATGCTGCCCCTATCCTACTCCATATTTCCTGCTGCACGAAATCACTGAAGGTACGTCCACTAATTTTTTCAACAAGCAACGTTAACACCATAGCATCCGTATTCGAAAACTGATACTCCGTTCCTGATGGTGCTGCAGATTTGGTCGTAGCCAAATCTTTGATAGGATCAAAGCTTACCTCATAAGTCTCCAATGGAACACGCTCCATTCCGGAACTCATAGAAAGAATATCAATAATGGGAACGCCTTCCCAACCGGAATTTTCAAGCCCATCAAAGTAGTAATCAATGGGTTTGCTCGTGTCTATTAAGCCTTTATCTTCTAAAATAGCAATTGAAGTACTCACAAAAACCTGGGTTATTAGCATAGTAATATGCAAATCGGTCGGGAACATTCTAGGATAGCCTTCAAAGACAATTTTGCCTTTATGAATGATAATTAACCCATTAACCTCGACTTGCTGTATATAGTCGTTTAATGTGAGTCCGCCGCCCTTTTTTAAATTCGATGACGTGATAAAATTTTTCAAATCATCTCTTGGTGTTTCTTCAAGAATTGTTGGTGTATCGGACCTAAGGATGCGTGAGTGTAACTGTATTTGGGAGAAGTTGAGATAAAAATAGCGTTCCAAATCACCGTATTCGGTCCAATTGCCTCCTTCGTAAATACGCCGATGGAACCCATAAATTTCTTCTTTTGTAAATCCCGAATAATTATACGTTTCATATTTCGGACTTATTTTGCCGATATCATTAGATCCTGTTTGCAGCTCATTTTTGCATGCAGGGAAAAGAACAATTAAAAGTAATAGTCCCGTTTTGATTTTCATGATTGCTACAATTTGTTGATCGTTAGAAACGACTTGTTATTGGCGTATGAAATTATAGAATAGTCCTTGTCTAATTCTTTAAATAGGACAAGCCCCGCAATTAAATGACGAAACCATTTCGTCATTGATATAAGTCTTTTGTAAGAAATAAAGACGATTTGTATTTGTAGATAGTATCTTTAGTAGCTCTTAAAACAGTTCATGTTTAAAAAGTCTTTACGGAATACCATATTCCTGAACATAAGTGCCTTTTTATTAGTAGCCATGCTTGAGATATTGGGCGGATGGTTGTTCAGGGATAAATATGATACGACCTATTCTTTTTATGTATGGCAACTAAGTTATGCAATTGCTATTATGGGGGTTATTTGGGTAAACCATTTTATCCTCATTCCCTTTATTTATGATAAGAAATACTATTTACTCTATGGTATGCTGCTTATTGCGACCATATTTCTTGGTGCTTTTTTAAAGGCATATCCCGAATGGATTGGTGTTTATAAAATGTCTTCTTTTCTTATATATACTACAGGTACTGGTATGGCGGCCTTTTTTTTAAGAAGAAATCTAATCATCCAAAAAGAGAATGCCGAGAAAGAAAAATTACAAAGAGAGATAGAGCTTACCTATTTAAAAGAGCAGGTGAATCCCCATTTTTTATTCAATTCCTTAAATAGTATTTATGCCCTTTCTAGACAGCAATCTCCTGAAACGCCAGACTTGGTTATGCAACTCTCGGAATTAATGCGGTATCAATTAGAGAGTTCTAAAAAGGATACCGTTTTATTAAAAGAAGAGCTTGAGTTCATCGAAAACTATTTGCTACTGGAAGAAAAAAGACTGAGTAAACGGTGTACCATTGAATTTGTAATTGAAGGAAATCTGTTAGAGTTGCGGATTGCTCCCATGTTGCTCATTCCATTTGTTGAAAACGCCGTTAAGCACGGTGCCCAAAGTACCAATGAGCAAAGTACCATTGATATTTCTGTAGCGGTAAAAAATACCACCCTTCATTTTTGCGTAGTGAATTCAAAACCTGTCATGGTCTCTGAAGCGGAAAGAAAAGGGATGGGGCTTGAAAACGTGAGAAGACGTTTAAACCTATTATATGCCGATTCTCATGGATTGGAAATTGAGGATAATGAAGAAAGTTATCGAATTAATTTGTCTATCGATTTAAAAGTTTCAGTATTAAAAAAGGGCGTGAATGATTAAAGTTGGTATTGTAGATGATGAAATACTAGCGCGTAAAGTGCTGGAAGAGTATTGTGCTAAAATTGACACCTTAGTAGTGGTATTAAGCACGGGCAATCCACTTGAATTCATCAATTTCACGCGGCAAAATGACGTTGACCTTATCTTTCTGGACATAGAAATGCCTGAACTTAACGGCATGGAAATTTTACGTTCTATGATCAAACAACCCAAGGTTATTTTAACCACGGCGTATTCTGAATATGCCTTGGAAAGTTATGAGTATGGTGTGGTAGATTATTTATTGAAACCTATAAAAATTGAACGTTTTTTGAAAGCGATAAACAGGGTTTCATCGTCAAAAATTAAACAATCTAAAAAAAATAGTGGCAGTGAAGAACTACAAATAAAGCATGATGGCATGCCTGTTAATATTTCATTTAATTCCATTCTATATATTCAGAGTTTTGGGAATTATTTGAAAATTTTTACAGATTCAAGAATGTACCTGATTTCTGAAACACTCATTCATATCACGACATTATTATCTGAAGATTTCCAACGCACACATAAATCATATATTGCCAATTTGGATAGGGTAACAAAAGCTACTAGGACACATTTGCTACTGGAAACTAAAAAGGTGCCCGTGAGTGCCACGTATAAGATTATTGTGCTGGAAAAATTAGAAGTTTTGGCAAAACAACAACATAGGTGATTCCCACTTCATCCCATCTTTCATTAGTTGGTTCATAAGTGGGTATTCATTGTTTGTTTGTCTTTTTTCAGCTGTAAAAACCGCACAAGGTTCAGTCACAATAACCATTGCGTTACGCGATCATTTATCAGCGTGAAGCTTTGTCTTTCCCTTTTCTTTTAAAATTGGCTTTTAAATTGTTTTTTGTATCGAAGTTGCGATCGAGACTGGTGTGGTATATAGAATAGTTGCACCTAGTTCTTAGAACTTAAAAACAATAAAACGGGCCGTTCAAATACATTGAACGACCCGTTTTTTTACAAATTAGCTGTAAACTATAGCCTTATTGTTTTATCACTTTTAATTGTGATACGATTTCTCCTTTGTCATCGCTGAGTCTTAAGATATACGTACCCTGAGACAGGTTGGTCATATCAAGGAAGGCGTGCCCCACATCATCGACTTCAAAATCGAACGACGGCATCACCAACTGCCCAAGAAGATTGAACAGTGTACCTTTCAACACCTGTTGTTGGGTATTCTCAAAGGCAAAGTTAGCAACATCCGCTGTAGGATTCGGATATACCTTCGCCGCATTGGGGTTGATTTCTTTCCCAGCGACTGCGGTTACCGGAAGTACTTCGAACGCGATACTAACGCTCGAGGTGATCGTACCACGGCCGCTTCTTTCGGTGTACAATGTGGCCGTAAGGTTGTTGATACCCGGCGCAAAGAAGGTAGGCCTCAATGTGCCTCTTCTAACGCCATTTAAGGCATAAGGCGCACTATTTTCTACTTGGTAACGGTTGATACCGTTAAAATCGAAAATGATACTACCTACTCCTACCTGTACATCGGGCTCTGCAACAATACTAAGCCCGGTAGTAGGATATTGACTTAAATCCAATACACCGACGTCTTCGATAGTGCCTAACTGCTCATTGGTCTCGGTATTTACCAAGATAAAGCTTCTTATTTCCGGAGCAATTGGACTTACTACCTCAAAATTGATCGAACCGGCGACTCCTTCATCCCCGCGTCCTCCGCGACTTGTAAAGGGTGTTGCGGTAATGGTATTGGCACCCAACTCAAAGGGCACTCTTCTGAAATTACCATTGCGATCCCCTCCTAACGAAAAGGGTTCTCCGTTTTCAGTTCTAAATCCTACCGTACCGTTGTAATCAAAGATTACACTTTTGGCTTCCAAATCACCGACATTGGCCACAACATTGAAGTTGACCGCGTCGGAGGCACCGATATCAAGAACATCCCCATCGTTTAATGGGCCAATAGGCTCATTGGTATCTGCATTGATCAAGGTAAAGCTTTCAACTTCAGGAACTACGCCCCCTACAATTTCAAAGCTAATGGTCTTGGCGACACCGTCTACTCCTCTTCCACCACGTCCACTAAAAGGGGTCCCTGTGATGGTATTGACACCGGGAATCAGATCTAATTTTCTGAAATTACCGCGGTTTTCCCTGCCTACGGCGTACGGAGCAGTGTTGTCTCTTCGGAAGTTCTCTTCTCCATTATAATCGAACACTACACTCCCCGGTACAAGGTCTCCAATATTCGCTTGAACATTGAAATCGGCCGTATCGAAGATTCGAAGGTCTAGTACATCGCCATCGTTGATTTCAACGAGTGGTGTATCACTATCGGCATCTATCAGTGTATAGCTGACCACTTTGGGAGCATCTACAACTGTCAGTTCAACGGTGGCCGTACTGAACGACTTATCAGGTGAATTACTCGATACGGTTACCGCATCTTCATATACACCAGGAATCAGATTGCCCGCATCTACCATGACGGTAAGGGTCTCTGATCGGCCAGCGCCCAATACACCGGAAAGTGGTGAAACTGATGTAATAAAATCAACTCCAGCAACCAAAGGTTTCATAAAACGTACCGCAAAGTTATCCTGTACATAAGCGGTGTTAAAGGCAACCTGTGCCCCATCGGTAGCACCAGTATTCTCTATACCGACCGTTGCGCTGTTTAAGAACGACGCGGTGGACATATCCTCATACTGTACATCTATGGTACCATCTGCGAATATTACCAACTGGAAGGTTACCGTACCCTCTGTAAGGAATCCGGGTGCATCTGTCCACTGTACTACAATAGCATCGGTGAAGGCAGCAATATGAACCGTACCACCATCTCCTGTACCAGGCTCCAAATCGGCCCAGAAAGGAGCAATGATGTTATTGATCCCATCGTTAACGGGTATTTGACCATTCAAAAAGGTGAGCGTACTCGTAGGCTCCTCAAAAGATACAAAGCCATTCGCGTTGACGAAGAGGGTCTCAAATGCCTCACCATAGAAAGGGATGGCATAAGGAAGATCTAAACTAACCGTTCCGTCGGCAAAATTACCATCGATCAAAAACTCTGTCAAATCGGTGGCGCCGAAAGGAATGATATCGATGAAGTTGGCAATTGGGCCATCTGCTTCTTCGCTGTCCATCCAAGTATAACCAAACCCAAGGTCTGTCCCCATACCAAAACGTACCGGGGTTCCCCTTCTAGTATCTGCAAATCCTTTGGACTGTACACTAGAGAAGTTTGGAAAATCAATAACCTCTGCCCGTTGAATTTGAGCATTGGGGTCTTGAAGTGCCAAGGCCATTGCAAATTCCGGGAAGGAATAGGTCAATGGTGCTTCTCCATCGTTCGTAAGGGTCAATTCTATTTCCGTAGTTTTCGTAATGGGTAACTCCACCTCGTTTTCCGAAGGGGCAAGCACGGCCAATGGGCCTTCTACTCCTACACCATTTACAATAACTTCTACCTCTCCTGCATTTTCAGCATCGCTGCTTATCGTTAGAACACCATTACTGTTTCCTTCGGTTGCAGGTACATAGGTTATGGTGACCTCTAAGGTACCCCCTCCTGCAATTACCGCTTCCGTAGGAGTTACGGTAAACTCTTCGTTGTCGGAAGAAATCGAAGAAATCGTTAGATCTCCTATTCCGGTATTGGTAATCACAAAGCTCTTTTCAGCTGTATTTCCAATAAACACATTGTTGAACAATACCAATTCTTCAGACACTTCTATTGCAGGTACCTGACCCGATACCACAAAGGTGGTGGGTACGGTAACCGTAGGGGTCAAAGGATCGTTACTGCTAACGGTAAGATCGGTGTTATAGGTACCGTTGGCCTGACTTTCACCGTTAAAACTAACGGCAACGTCTACCGACTGGCCCGGAGCAACAACACCGGTTTCCGGAGATAAGGTAATAAGTTCGCCGGTTGTTCCCTGACTTAGGGCACGCATTAAACTTGCAAACCCATCAAATAAGGAAAACGACGTACCACCATCACTACTAAATGCATAGGTATTGGGCCTTGTCTCGGTCAAGGTATCATC
>CALIIC010000124.1 GCA_938020445.1 uncultured Flavobacteriaceae bacterium
CAACAAGATGCGCAGTATACCCAGTATATGTATAACACCATTGCCGTTAATCCGGCATATGCCGGTTCAAGAGGATTGTTAAGCATCAACGGACTGCACCGCTCACAATGGATAGGTCTTGATGGCGCACCTAATACACAAACCCTTAACTTTCACACACCTGTCTCTGAACGGGTAGGCATTGGGCTTTCTATTGTTAACGATGAAATAGGAAATGGCACCAACCAAGACACCTATTTTGACGGCGTTTTTTCCTATTCGATACCTACCTCTAGGACGGGAAAGCTATCATTTGGTTTGAAAGCTGGAGGTCATTTATTAAATGTAGATTTCACTAAATTACAGAACTATCGACCCGATTTAAACGCGGTGGGCTTAAATAACATTGACCGGAAGTTTTCCCCGAATTTTGGTGCGGGAATCTATTACCATACAGATAAATTCTATGCAGGTATTTCGGTTCCCAATTTCCTAAAGACCGAACATTTTGATGATTCGGAAACCACTTCCTTCCTGGCGGAAGAACGGTTGAACCTCTATTTAATCACTGGTTACGTTTTCGATTTGAATCCGAATCTAAAATTCAAACCGGCAGCCTTGTTAAAAGCGGTCAGCGGTGCACCATTACAAGTAGACCTTTCAGCAAACTTTATGCTCAATGAAAAATTCACATTGGGGGCTGCGTATCGATGGGATGCAGCTTTGAGCGGTCTTTTTGGCTTTCAAATAACCGATCAATTCATGCTAGGCTTGGCCTATGACCGTGAGATTACCGAATTAGGAAATAGTGCTTTTAACGACGGTTCTTTCGAAGTGATGCTACGCTATGAATTTCTTACGAAGTACAAAAAAGTAATAACCCCAAGATTCTTCTAAAAAAAAATGATATGAGTAAACAACTAATTTACACTGTCCTCTCTTGCTTATTGCTTTCTTCAATAAGTTTGGCACAAGATACAAAGCTCAAAAAAGCGGAAACCAAATTTGATGACTTTGCCTACACGAATGCAATTGATGCGTATGAACAATTGATAGAAAAGGGGTATACCGATCAGGAAATCTTTAAAAACCTAGGGGATGCCAACTATAAAAATGCCCAGTACGGGGAAGCTGCCGATTGGTATAGCCGCCTATTTAAACTGGAAGGGGTTCAGGTAGATCCAGATTATATGTATCGCTATGCGCAAACATTGAAATCGATGAAGGAATACGCAGCTTCCGACACTTGGATGCAAAAATTCGAAGCCGCCAAAGCAAGTGATAGGCGCGCCAAGAAGTTTAAACAAAATCAAGATTATTTGCAGAAAATCGAAGCGCAATCAGGACGTTATGAGGTAAAAACGCTTTCTATAAACTCTCCGCAATCCGATTTCGCCCCTTCCTTTAAAGGAGAGCAATTGGTGTTTTCCACCGCTAGAGACTCTGGCTTTGCCACAAAAAGAATACATCAATGGAACAATGGTGCATTTTTGAATTTGTACACCTCCAATCCATCCGAATCGGGCGATTATAAGAGTAGTGAAAAACTTGCATCGGTGCTTAACAAAAAGACCCATGAATCGTCTACTGCCTTCACCAAAGACGGCACCACAGTTTATTTTACCCGAAATAATTCGAATAATGGCAATTTTGCAAGAGATGAGAAAGGGGTAAGTCGGTTAAAAATTTACCGTGCGAAACTAGACGGCACTGTTTGGAAAGACATTGTTGAACTTCCCTTTAACGGAGACGATTATTCCGCGGCCCACCCTACATTAAACGCTGATGAAACAAAATTATACTTTGCCTCTGATATGGTAGGAAGCATTGGGCAATCAGATATTTTCGTAGTAGACCTTTATGAGGATGGTAGTATTGGGGTACCTAAAAATTTGGGGAATACAATCAATACGGAAGGGCGTGAAACATTTCCATACGTTACTAGTGGCAACACCCTTTATTTTGCATCGGATGGGCACCCTGGTCTGGGAGGTCTCGATATCTTCGCCACCAAAATCGATAATTTGGATAATCTTTTTATTGTCAACGTTGGTAAACCTGTGAATAGCGAGCAAGATGACTTCTCGTTCATTATCAACGAAGAGACCAAAAAAGGTTTTTTCGCATCCAATCGCAGTGGCGGTGTTGGAAGCGATGATATTTATGGTTTTACCGAGAATGAGGAAATCAATCTTGTTTGTACCACCAGTGTAACGGGAGTCATACTAGATCAAGAAACTGGGAATCCGCTTGGCGATGCGCTCGTGGTAATTTTCAATACTAGAAATGAGCAGGTAGCGGAAACAAAGAGTTCGGCCGACGGATCCTTTATGCTACAGGGTGATTGCAGAGATGGGGATTACACGGTAGTAGCTTCCAAAGAAGAGTACAATAAAGGGGACAAACTATTCAAAGTTGTTAGCGGCAATGATACCGAAGATGTTAGGGTACGTTTGGAAAAAACGATCAAACAAGCCACTCCGGGTACCGATCTTATAGCATTTTTAAATCTGAACCCCATTTACTTTGACCTTGACAAGGCCGATATACGACCAGATGCTTCAAGAACCATGACCCAAGTGATACAATACATGAAACAGTTTCCTGAGCTAAAAGTACAGGTTAGGTCACATACCGATGCAAAAGCAGGTGATGCCTATAACATGCGTCTTTCAAAAAGAAGGGCGAAAAATACGGTGGCCTATTTACTTGCAAATGGTATTGACGAAAATCGTATATCCGGAGAAGGTTTTGGAGAAACGCAACTTACCAATGAGTG
>CALIIC010000125.1 GCA_938020445.1 uncultured Flavobacteriaceae bacterium
GGCGGACAAACATCAAACTCCTCAAAACTAGGGTTGGGTACTAAGTTTTGCGCGGTGAGTTGCAACACCGAAGCGATAAGTAGGAAAAGGAAGGTGATTTGGTATTTCATGCTTGTGTTTTATGTTTTTTGCGCAATTACTATTTTGAATATCTAGGTGATAGCTATCTCAAAATACTAATGTACCCCGAGTGCTTTCTGTTATCAGGGTCGTTGAGTTCCATGATGTAATAGTAGGTGGCCACTGGCAATGGCCTTCCTTTAAAGGTGCCTTCCCAGTTATTGTCATAGCCATTTGTCTCGTACACCTTCTGTCCCCATCGGTTGTAAATCGTCAAATGGTTGTTCGGGAAGGTGTCGATATTCTGTATGAAGAAGACATCATTCGCACCATCTCCGTTGGGAGTCATGGTATTTGAAAAGAAGGGCATGCAACGGTCATCGATGTCGGTATTCTCATTGTCCATTCGGGCATTGAACACTCCCAGCGTATAACATTCGGGCGCCATCGTATTTTCGGCTCGTACATAAATGGAATAGTCCACCCCGGCCATTAGACTAATGTTGCTCACAGCATTTTCGTTCGTATTCCCATCGGCTTCGGTCTCATGATAGGTTAGGGTAACATTGCTTTGGTCGAGGCCTTCAAAAGCCCTTGCATTCAACTGACTTAAATCATAACCGATACTGTTTTCTTTCAAATAGCATAGACTGATATCATCCAAGGTATTGACGGATGGAGTACTGGCCACGCTTAGATCAAAGGGAAAGGTTTGATAGCATCCTTGGCTGTCGACTACCCGAGCATAAATAGTTTGTGGATTGCTGGTATTGGTCAGTTCAAAACCGATAGGATTCATTCCTCCCTCGGCATCGGATGCAGTGAGGTAGTAGGTTACCGGTGGATAAAATAGACCGTTCGCGCTTATTTCGGCACGTATATAGTCCGATTGTCCGTTCAGATTGAAAACCGCACTGTCGGGCACATTTTCCGAGGAACATTCCTTAAGGTCTAAAGGGGCGCTATATTCAAACTCGCTAACAATGGCCACTTCCCTACTTACTACAAAATCCTGGGTGCCGTCATTTACGGTCAGTGTAACCAAATTATTGGTATCGTATTCAAAAATATGCACGGGGTTTTCTTCGGTGCTTGTGGCATTGTCGCCCCCAAAATCCCAACGATAGGTCAAAGGATCGCAACTACTTGAAAGGTCTGTAAAAGTAACCTCGTTGCAATCAATGCCGTAATTGAATTCGGGTACGATGGTGTTCAGGTCTAGCAATACAACTTGGCTCGTAGTCAGGATATTGGTGCCGTCATCAACGGTCAAGGTGACGGTATGGGGCCCTATAGTACTGTACGTATGGGTTGGGGAGGCTTCATTGTTTATAGGACTACCATCCCCAAAGTCCCATTGATGGGAAACGATCGGGTCACAGGTCGTGGAAAGGTCTAGAAAGCGCACATCAAAGCAATCTGGATAAAACTCAAAATCGGCCATCAGGCCTACGGTCACCCTGACCATTCGTTCGACCACTGCTTGGAAATCACTATTGGTATCAGTCATGGTCATGGTAATCGTATAATCTCCCGAAGTGATGTAAGTATGGTCGATTTCCGGGGTTGCGGAATCTGTTGTTACCATAGCCGTACCATCACCGAAATCCCACGAATACATAAAGCTTGGATAACTATCGAAGGTAGCACCGCAGATTGTTGCGGTATTGGTCGCCCTCACGATACCACAATCCTCTAAAGCATAAAAAGAAGGCGCAATGGTAGAAGTGCTAAAGTTCTTTGTCTCGGAGTCTGTTGTGCCGTCGCCAGCTGAGGTAACGGTTAAAGTGATGTAATAGGTCATGGGCGTGTTCGTTGTTGGAAACGTGTGTAACGGGTTTTGCTCGGTACTGGTGTCGCCATCACCAAAGTCCCATAGATAGGTAAGGTCTGCTTTACAATACCCGGAGAGATTATTGAACTGTATCGTATTACAAGGATTGGCCTGATCGGTAATCACTGGTTCCAATTCAAAATCGGCATTTGGAAAAGGGGGTTCCGTAGAAGGTATCACATCTATGGTCACCGTAGTTGATTCGCCATCGCAGCCATTCTCATCTCTAGCAATCACGGTATAGGTGGTTGTGCTGGTAGGGGAAACGACTGCCGATTGTCCTGTAGTCCCTAAATCGGGAAAAGAGAAATCCCCCACATTGGTTCCTGTAGGCGATAGAATCGCATTTCCTCCTTCACAGATTTCCATATTGGGGATTGGATCTATAGTAGCCGAGGCCACAGGGCCTAAAGTAATGGAAGCAGCAGTATTACAGCCCGTGTTCGAGGTAAGGTCAACACTGAACATATCACCAAATTCAGCACCTATTACGTTTATACTACGGGTGGTCTCGCCGGTCGACCATTGATAGCTTGTAAACCCGAGCGGCGCGGTAAGCGTTATGTTGTTGGGACCAGCCATGCATAGCCCTTCCACCTGTATTTCCAAAGGCTCCACGGTGGCCTCTACATAAGCAGTACCCCCATGCCCCCCGAGCATACAATCCAACGATATAAACTCAATGGTAATCTGCTGCCCGATAAATGGTGTTAGGTCGGCTCCACCGCTGGTCCATGGTAATATCTGTACCGGAAATCCCACACCGCCTCCAAATGTATACGCATTGGAATCGGAACAATCACTAATGGGAAAATCACAACGGTACGCCCGGTCATAACTGCATGGTACGAACCCTTGGCTTGCGGCATTATTTCCTGCAAAAGCCTCGAACTGACCACAGGTAACGATGTTTCCGTTACTGTCCCTAATGTTTACCACAAACTTGGGCTGGTCGTTTTGACTATGACCAGGTTCTTCCAAAATAACGGCATAACTATATTGTAGGTAGGAAGCATTAGGGGTAACAGTGAAGGTTCTACTGATACGTGCCGCTCTTCTTCCGCCCGGGTTATCGCCGATACGTGCCGAAAAGACTCCACTCGGGAAAGACGTAGGGATGTTCAATGTTGGCGAACACAAAAGTCCGTATTCGTCAAGTGGCGGAACATTCGGGTTCATGATCCGTATTTGTGCATTGACATCATTCACACCGGAATTCCAATCCACATTGTTTGGATTGGTTCTAACACCAACGTCCAAGGTCCAGTTATCAAAATTCCCGAACTCGAAGTCCATATTGTCCGTTTGAGCATGTAGTCCATAAAATGACAAAACTGCTAGGATTAGTAGTTTAACTTTTTTCATAAATCAGCGCTTTTGAGGCGTTTATAGGGAGTTTGTAGGACAGGCACATTTTTGGCCGCCAAAATTGTAGCGGTATCCGAGTATGATCTCATGAGTTCCCGATTGCAAACCGCTGAAGTCAGATATGGCGTAATCATAGGAATAGCTTACTAAAAAACCATTTCCCAAAAGTAGGCCCGCAATACCCGCAATTGCATCTTGATTGCGATAGGAGAGCCCGCCCCAGAATTTATCTTGATAGACCAGTTTGGTATTTAGGTCCCATTGAATCGGGGCATTTTGTACGGCCTTTACCAAAGTGGAAGGGACTACCTCCCAATCGTTGTTCAATGCTATTCTGCTCCCCAATAAAAAATTGAAATTCCTGTTGCTCTTGCCCGTCACCAGAATACCGCCGTTACTGTCATATGGTAGTTTTTGGTCGAATATTCGGTTCGCGGCAATTCCTGCAAAAAAAAACTCAGAGTAGAGATACACGCCTAGGCTTGCATCAACATCAAGACCTGAAAAGTCTTGTACCAAGATGTCATTAGGGTTGTCCAATAGAATCGCTTCAGAAGAGTCGAACCGAAACTGCTCCGCCCCTACAAAGGTCCCCATTGAAAGAAACCATTCTCTTGAGACCTTTAGATGATAGGCATAACTTGCGTAAAACCCAGTTTTTTTAATCGGCCCGGTATCATCGGTATAGAGAAAAGCTCCAATCCCCGTATGCGTTTCACCGCCCCTTCTTTGCATTCGTCCCCTCAAAAGATGGGTCGGTACATTTATGCTCAAGGTAGCCGTTCGGGGCGCGCCCTCAAAGCCGGTCCATTGGTTGCGGTAGGCAAGGGTAAAATCCAGATATTCCTCTACCCCGGTCATTCCAGGGTTCACTACAAAAGGATTTTGAAGGTACTGGGTAAATTGTGGGTTTTGCTGCGCATTTGATGTACACAGAAAAATGGTCAGGAATAGTAGTGTGATGATTTGGGATGATCTAGTCATTTTGATTATTTAATGGAGATAAAAAATTAAACCTGTTTTGAAAGTAACCGCTCATGAGAACAGCCCTAATGTCGGCTTCTGTGGTATATGGAAAAAAGGTTACAACATAAGTAGGTTTCCGACTATTAGGGAGTTTTCATGCGATTTCATTTCTATTTTGTTTTAAAAAGCGAGAACGGGTATTTAATGTGCATTGTTTTTTTTTACCCTTCTTTTTACAGGAAAAACACATATTTGTCAGCAAATACAAGTTTGTGGTTGTGTTACCGGGAACAAGCGATCTAATCCGATTGGGTATGTATTGTTAAAATTCGGGGCTCTTTGGATCAAAGATTGTGTTTTGTCGGGAGTCTTAAACAGCTTCTTTTTTTAGCTCACCGAACCGGCAACGAATTAATTGGCCACAAAACTTTTGCAATGAAAAACCTTCCTCTTTTCGGAGACCCAGGGTGCCGCTAATAATTTGTCAATTGACTTTTCAAAGTGCCGCTTATCTATGGGTTTTGTTAAAAAAGCGTCTACCCCATACTTTCTTGCGAACATCGCAAAACTTGGTTTGGTAGAGTTCATAATAATGAGACAAGGATATTCTAATGTATCTAAAAATTCGAAACCGTTCACCTCAGGAATCTCCACATCTAATAAGAGCAATTGTATCCGTTCTTTTTTTATAATTTCTCCAATCCCCTTAGTACAAAAAGAAGTACTGGTCAGTATCAGTTTTGGATGCCCCTTCACCAGTTTACTCGTTACTTTGAGCTGTACTTCAGAGTCATCAATAATCATGGTCCTTATTTTGTTCATAGTTGTTATGTTTAGGTAGTGTTTGAACTGTATGTTTTCTTAAAAAAACCTTGGTGACTTTATTCCGCTTGTGGTTTTTATAAGGTCATAGCGAAAGAGTATCTCAAAGGAGCCATCGTTGAAAGAACCGTTTCCCAGTTCTGTCAGCTCACGATCGTACGCCAGCCCCAATAAAACGTTTTCCATTATTTGAAAGCCTACCATACCGCTAAATGCGGCATCCCATCGATAGGCCGCCCCAAGTACGAATCTTTCGTAAAGCATAAAATTGGTCGAGAGGTCTATTTGTAATGGCGCACCGTTCGTTGCTTTGGCCAATAACGCCGGTTTAAACTTAAGCAATGGGGAAAGGTCGAAAACGAAGCCGGTTATCACATAAAAGTTCATTTGTTCCTGTGCCGTTGAACGAGAAGATTTTTCGAAGTGAGAAGTCTCTAAAATTCGCGGTACGGATAAGCCTATGTAGAACTTGTTGGTGTGATAATAAATACCGGCTCCAATATTGGGGGAAAGCCGATTGTTAATATCACTTTCCAAGCTGGTATCGTTTGTGAATTGATTGAGTTCAGAAAACCTAATATCTAAAAGATTGATACTTCCTTTTAGGCCAAAACTTAGCAAGCCTTTACCGGCAGTGGGGATGGAATAAGCAAAATCAAGATCAAAACTGGTTTCCGAAGTTGGCCCAATTTGATCGTTAACAATCGAAAAACCTGCTCCGACACCCTTATACCCGATTGGAGAATGCACGTTCAATGTTTGTGTAATAGGCGCCCCGCTAAGACCGGTCCATTGCGAACGGTGCATCGCAGCCATGCTCATGTGACCTCTAGAGCCGGTATAGCCCGGGTTTACACCAACCGTATTATACATATACTGTGTAAATTGTACATCCTGTTGTGAAAAAAGCATAGGTGCCCAGATGAATAGCATCAGTAGAAAAATGAAGCGTTTCATTGATAAAAAACCATTATTCGATATATCAGCAGCGTTATAAATCAATTTGTGAGATAGATATAACCGGATAACAATTGCTTTGCATCAGATTCGTTAGAATATTCAAGGATATAGAAATACGTTCCCGTTGGTAGTTTATCGCCACTGTTCATAGTAGCCCTTGCTATAGAAGTCCCAGTGAACACATTGCCTGTTGAATTGTAGCTTTCCGTCCGATATACTTGAACCCCCCATCTATTAAAAATTTTAAGGGAATTATCCGGGTAATTTTCAAGGCCCGATATTGTAAGAACATCATGAACACCATCCCCGTTGGGCGTAACTACATTAAACACTTCTACGATTGCCATTTCAGAAAGCATGTCGGGATCTAGATATTCGGGAATACCATCCAAGTCAGAATCATCATTGGCGAAATTGCTATCACCGTTCAAATCTTCTTCGATGGTTGTAATGCCATCATCATCATCATCTGTATCGCGATAGTCGGGCTCCCAATCGCCATCGGTATTTGGAAGATCGTTCAACGGGTCATCTATTTCGTCATTAACGTCTATATCTACTATGATCGATTTTTCAAAGAGATCGTCGAGACCATCATTGTCCTTATCAGAGCCAATCAATACAAAGTCAGGTATCCCATCATGGTTGTAATCCTGCCCTTCGATGTTGTCGGGTACGGTATCATTATCACTATCCTCATCCAAGTAATCGGGTAGGCCATCCCCATCACTATCTATAGGCAGCAATCCTAAATTTCCGCCGGCCTCATACACATCATCTACACCATTGTTATTTGTATCATTGGAAGTGGGTGCAATATAATTTGCAGTAGTCTGCGCCTCCACATTATCAGGAATACCATCATCATCGCTATCAATATCGAGGTAGTCTGGAAGACCGTCTAAGTCAAAATCTGTTGGGTCTGTTGCTGGGGTGTTATCACCATCGAAGTTTAGATCTTCATAGCTGTCCAAAATGCCATCGTCGTCGCTATCCAAATCGATGACTTGCATATCATTTTCCAAAATAGTTCCTACGGAAGTGTCCGTAGAGCCTACCACGCCTCCCGAAACAACACTTCCTATAGAAACTGTAAAATATTCGTCGCCTTCAAATATGTTATCGTCAAAGGTTGCAACTGAAAACGTGTTGGAAATGGTTCCAGCTGGGATGGTCACCGTTATTGAATTTGTATTATAATCTTCACTACTTGCCGTACCATCTGTAAATACCAACTGTACGGTAATTGAACCACAAGAAATTTCACTTAACCGTAGGGTGAACTCCAAATTTGCCCCCTCTATTGTCTGAGCGTCATCGATGAAAATGTCGGGAATTGGTTCCCGTACCGTTATAAGTTGGGTTACCTCTATCCTATTGCCTGTACCATCGGTTACGCTGTAAATTCTTGTAATGGTCTCCGGATTGGAATTCCCGTCGCTGGTATCCGAAACGAATGCCACTGTAGGTGCAGGCGAGCAATTGTCGGCCTCATCGGTCACTACCGAGATGTCTGGAGCGGGCACATCGGATGCGCATGATACCGAAATAGCAGCGGGATCGCTCGCTGTGGGGTCTACAGTATCATTGACGGTGATGGTCTGTTGTACATCGATGCTGTTTCCCGCACCATCGGTAACACTGTAAACTCTTGTAATGGTCTCCGGATTGGAATTCCCGTCACTGGTATCCGAAACGAATGCCACTGTCGGCGCAGGCGAGCAATTGTCGGCTTCATCGGTCACTACCGAGATATCGGGAGCGGGCACATCTGAAATACACTGAACACTTATAGCAGCGGGATCGCTGGCTGTGGGGTCTTCGATATCTTCGACGGTGATGGTAAAAGAGCATGAATTTACATTGCCCTCTGTATCTGTCGCCGTATATGTGACTATAGTTACCCCTACGGGAAAGTTGTCTCCCGGATTAAATCCATTGCTGTTCAAGCTCACGGGGCCACAATTATCAATTGCTACAGGAGGAACCCATGTTACAGTTGCAGTACATGTTCCTAAATCGGTATCAATGGGTCCGATATCTGACGGGCAATTTTGGAGTATTGGGCCAATGGAAACCGTTTCAAGATAGTCTGGGGTGCCATTTGTGTTTAAATCAGCAGGGGTTGTGTAACCTCCTTGGCCCGTTACCAAGCCGTTTCCGTCAGTCGTAACCGGTGATGTTCCAAGATACCCATCCCCATCAGGATCCGTAAAGCCTGCTTCAAGCGTATCGGCACATCCATCTCCATCACTATCAAG
>CALIIC010000126.1 GCA_938020445.1 uncultured Flavobacteriaceae bacterium
AATGATATGATTTTTTTGCCGGAACAGCGAGGAGAACTCTTTTTCGGGACGGTAATCGATGAAAATCAAAAGCCCGTCGCTGACGAAACCGTGGTCATTTCAGTTCCCGGATCAGATTTTCAATTGAAGTCGGCCATTACCGACGACAAAGGGAATTTCTATACCTATGTGAGCAAGCCATATGATGCGCCAGTCTTGTTGGCCCAAACCCTTGAAGGGAACCAGGCTTATGATGTGACCTTAAACAGGCAGGCCTCCTTGTCCTATGACGAGTTGCAATTCGGTAACTTTAAAATAGGCCGTGAACATGAGAAAACTATCTTGACTCGCAGTGTTCACAATCAAGTGGAAAACGGTTATTACAGCGTCAAACCCGATTCGATTTTGGCCGTGAATAAAAAAGACCCTTTTGATGGGGGTACGCCAGAAGTTATCTTATTGGATGAGTTTACCCGGTTTCCCACGTTTCGGGAGACTTTGGTAGAGGTGGTTCCCAATGTGTGGGTGAAGAAATTAGATGATGGGAAATACACTTTCTGGGTACGAGAAGAAATGGAAAATTATGAAAATGATTTTGAGTCAGACCCACCCTTGGTACTGGTAGATGGGGTGTTCGTCCCGGACCATCGATCCTTGTTGGAGTACAACGCCCGTACCATCGAGAAGATCAGTATTTTACGCGATCCCTTGGTATTGGGCTCTAAAAAGTATTTGGGAATGGTGGTC
Organism: uncultured Flavobacteriaceae bacterium; assembly: GCA_938020445.1. Classification (GTDB taxonomy): domain Bacteria; phylum Bacteroidota; class Bacteroidia; order Flavobacteriales; family Flavobacteriaceae; genus Pelagihabitans. The sequence goes on from CALIIC010000126.1 coordinate 727, forward strand.
TTGGAAACCTACGAAGGGAATTACTTGGAGCGACTGCCACCTTCAGGCATGGCGCAATTTGGCCTGGACCTCCCGGCCGCCAATAAAAACTACTTTACGCAAGCCTATGTAAGTGAAACACAAGCGAAGTTGAAACGGATTCCTGATTTTAGGTATCAACTTTTTTGGGAACCACAATTTAAGATTGGAACCGATACGGAAAGCCCGCAATTTGAATTCTACACCTCTGATGTTCCAGGCGAATACGAAATTGTACTGGAAGGTTTTACGACCTATGGGAAACCCATTTCGGCTCTTGAAACCATCACGGTGGAATAAGTAGCCGACTGCAGGTTTTTTGCAGGGAACGCGCTTATCTTTCGCATATAATTGTAGAAAGATATCTGGTTTCATGCTAACAAAAGTTTTTGGGAGTGCCGTATTTGGGGTTGAAGCTACCACCATTACAGTAGAGGTAAATGTTGCCATAGGGGTGGGGTACCACTTGGTCGGGCTTCCCGACAATGCGATCAAAGAAAGCAATTACCGTATTGCTGCTGCCCTGCTCAATAACGGCTATCGAATTCCTGGAAAGAAAATCACGCTTAATTTAGCACCTGCCGATCTACGCAAGGAAGGTTCTGCCTATGATCTGACCTTGGCAATTGGTATTTTGGCCGCTTCTGGCCAGATAAAATCGGAACATTTAGAACGTTTTATCATCATGGGCGAACTCTCCTTGGATGGCAGTTTGCAGCCCATCAAAGGGGCATTGCCTATTGCCATTAAGGCGAAGGAAGAAGGTTTTAAAGGCTTTATACTGCCGAAGGAAAATGCGAAGGAAGCGGCTATTGTAGCTGGCTTAGAGGTCTACGGTGTTGCCAATATTGCGGAAGTAATCGATTATTTTGACAAAGAAACCCCCTTGGAGCGTATGGTGGTCGATGTCCGAGAAGAATTTTATAAAAGTTTGGATTTTCCCGAGTTCGATTTTTCAGATGTAAAAGGACAGGAGAGTATCAAACGCTGTATGGAAATCGCCGCGGCCGGCGGGCATAATATCATACTGATCGGTCCGCCCGGTGCGGGTAAAACGATGTTGGCCAAACGATTGCCATCAATTCTTCCGCCAATGACTTTGCACGAGGCATTGGAAACGACCAAAATTCACAGCGTTGTTGGTAAAATAAAAAATAAAGGGTTGATGAGTCAGCGCCCTTTCCGAAGTCCACATCACACCATTAGCGATGTAGCCCTGGTGGGTGGTGGCGCCTATCCGCAACCAGGTGAAATATCCCTGTCACACAACGGGGTGCTTTTTTTAGATGAGCTACCAGAATTCAAGCGGGGAGTTCTGGAGGTAATGCGGCAGCCCTTGGAAGACCGTGAGGTTACCATTTCAAGGGCGCGCTTTACCGTTACCTATCCCAGTAGTTTTATGTTGGTCGCGAGTATGAATCCGAGTCCCGGCGGGTATTTTAACGACCCCGATGCCCCGGTAAGTTCGTCCCCTGCTGAGATGCAGCGCTATCTAAGTAAAATTTCGGGACCGTTGTTGGATCGTATCGATATTCATATCGAAGTAACGCCCGTACCTTTTGACAAACTATCAGAAGACCGAAAAGGAGAGGAGAGTGTAGCGATTCGCAAACGGGTGACCAAAGCACGGGAATTACAGACCCTTCGTTTTGCCGAGCTCGAAAATGTACACTACAATGCCCAAATGGGGGTAAAACAAATTCGAGTCTATTGTGAGTTGGACGCCGATTCGAAAACCATGCTTAAAAACGCGATGGAGCGTTTAAACCTTTCGGCCAGGGCTTACGACCGTATCTTAAAAGTAGCACGTACCATTGCCGATCTTGAAAATTCTGAAAAGGTAGTGAGCAACCATATTGCCGAGGCGATTCAATACCGAAGTTTGGATCGTGATGGGTGGTTGGGGTGATAGGAAAGTTCAAGTATCAAATACAAGTTCATGTGTCATTTTTGAAAATGAGCTTACTCTATTAGCAGTTATCACACCCTAAAATATAACTAGAGGTTACTAATTTATTTTTGTGCGGTACGATCACAATTAAGTATACAGCAGTTCGCGGGGGTATTTATTTTATCCAACCTACTTTTTTCCTCCATTCATCATAGTGCTGTTTCCTTTTTTCAATGTCTGTTGGTGGTAATTGGTGCTCGCTCTCGACCTGTCTCCTCATAATCTGGATCTGTTCGTCGATTGTGTTAAGGCCGATGGACTTTCTTCTTTGATTTACCTTTGTTAGGTCGTCAAAGGGCTTTGGACTCAATTCTCCATTTTCGTCCCAGTCAAACGAAGTTCCATAAAGCTGCGGTCTTCCTTCGTATGAAGCTATACGGTCTGTCAAATAAGCCAAGTTTCTTGGATTCGCTTTGTTCTCGCTAACCGCATCGGCTAGTAGTTTTACACATTTTTTCATAAAGTCGGGCTGCCCGATCGAATGCTGTATAATCAACCAACTTGCTTCACTGGCTTCTTCACCTACCTTGTCGATTGTCGGATAACCGATGATATCAATTATATCATTTAATAACTGCGCATTTCTGTTATGCAATTCCTCCATGTCTTCATGATACTCCTTTCCAAGCTGTCTGCATTGAATAAGTTTGTTCCGAAGTTCCAAATCTGCATTTTTCAATTCAATTATAGTTTTTGCAAAGTCTGTGTAACGCATTTTTTTAATCGCTTTGTTTTAAGTAGTACGAATAGTTTTGTAAAAGAAAAGGAACCGGTTTATATGCTTTGTTTTCAGTTGAAAGCCAAAGATAGCGGTTGAGAACCAAACAATATATTCAACTCTTAACCACTATTATTTACATAGGTTGTTGCAATATGTTTTTTAGCATTACACGTTTATTTGATTTTAATATGAGTTTCGTTTAAACCTTTTTCTTTTAAGTAAAGGCTCAATTCTTTGGCATCACCCACATTTGCATGATGAAGTAATGTAAAACCATGTGGGCCTTTGGCGAATATTAATTCTGGATACGTCTCTAATGTAGCTTTCACTAGGGCTGTTTTTCCTAACATGGTAAGCGTAAATAAATTCACTCTTGCTCCTTTTGAAATTAGGTAATTGGCAATTTCCTTATTGCCTAAATGAGCTGCTCCTTCAATGGCTTCTTCATAATCTGCATTGCCCCAATCATAACTGGCATATAGCAAGTTTGGGTGTTCATTCAGCATTTCCTTTACCAAAGGCAAATTTTTATGACCGGCAACCACAAATTCTTTGACTAATTTTATATCAATAGGTGCTGGTTCTTGAATGGTTTTAGCAAATGAAAGGCTTGGTGCAACACCCACTAAGACCATAACTCCTAACGAATTTTTTATAAATGTTTTTCTATTCATGATATTGATTTAATTATAAAGGCTAAAATCAATACTCTCAACTTAAAATTCGTTAAGAAGCACGTTTCTTAGAATGAAAAACTAATTATGAAATACTTTTTCCTCGATAGGCGGATGGAGTGAGTCCGGTAACTTTCTTAAAAGCAACATTAAATGCGGTAACAGTACCAAAACCGGAATCATACGCAACAGCAGCCATTTTTTTATCTCTATTTTCCAAATCTACAAGTAGTATTTTTGCTCTTTCTATTCTATAGTGATTTACAAATTCCCTGAAATTTTGTTGGGCATTTTCGTTTATAGATTGAGAAACTTCTCTTGAGTTTTTTGATAGTTTTATCGAGATGGTCTTTAGTGAAATAGTAGGCTCTAAAAAAAGATCTTCGTTTTCAAATAGAATTTTAATCTTTTCAAACAAGGCTTTTGAGCTATCATTATCTAGGTTGGAATTTTCATATTTTTCCAAATCGAAATTAGTACGATTTAGAAAAAGATACGTAAACGCGTATATGAGAAACGAATAAAAAATAGGGCCCCAGATATAATGAAGTTTTAAGTTTAAAAAATTACCTAGATAGTATACCCATATTAGTGTTACTCCAACGACTATATTTCTATACCATTTTAATTTTTTTGAAGTAGTTTTTAGTTTATTCTTGATTAAAG
>CALIIC010000127.1 GCA_938020445.1 uncultured Flavobacteriaceae bacterium
GGCACAGATTTGTTAGTTATTGTCCTTGACATCGATGTCGACCCCGTCTTCGTCAATGATAACCCTGTTGATTTCATTTCCATTCTCATCTCTTGCTTTGATATCGATACCATCTTCGTCTAACTTCATTTTAAAGGAGTCGCCGTCTTCATCGTTGATGTTTATCTTAATACCATCTTCGTTGATGATGATTCTTCCCTCATCCTCGTCGTCATCGGAATCTTTTTCGACCGGACACTCTTGGCATTTAAGCTCTCCGTCTTCGCCCATTTTCCAAAGATACCCTTCTATATCATCAGAAGAGCGATCCGTCTCGGCGTTCATTCTCCAATTTCTGCTGCTAGAAGAAGTATATTTAATATAGGTACCCACGGGAATAAAGAGATTTACTCTTACCTCTTGGCCTTTGAATCTACTGGTCTCTCCCGACGTGGTTAGAAAATCGTCAAGAACAATAGTACTTCCGGTTACTTTGTAGTTGTAATTGATGACCTCGGCGGTGGCCCGAGCTTCTAATACTGAAGGTCCGTTCGCTTCTTTACGAACTTCAATGCGCATTACAGAATCCTCCGATTTCTTAAGACGAAAGCGCACATCATCGGAAAGGAGAATGTTTTGTCCGTCATCGTCATAGGTCATTACCATATCGTCCATTCGCATGTGCTCCCTGTTATCCCATAAATCGGTCGCGACCAAACGTATGTTCACGGTGTCGGTAGCATTTGGCATGTAGAGTTCTTCTTTTACTTTTACACTCCCGTCAAAAGCATGGGAGGCCGCTTCTCGTACACCGATCACTATCAGGGAAATTAGCGATATCAACCAAAGCCCGAGTAGTGAAAACTTGGCAATATTTCCGATCGACTTCAGGTTGGTGACCAATATCTTTAGTCCTAAGTACAGTAAGAAGAAGAACGGGATTCCGATAACGAAGAAGAACAATAATGACATTAACCATACAGGGGATTCGGTTACATTGTCTAGAAAACCATCCAAACCTGGTAAATGAATCCAATCTAGAGTACCCACGGTCAGCATGCCTATAAACATCCCAATAATGGTGGCAGCGCCGGTGATGATCAAGATGATTCCGATAAACTTTCCAAATATTTTGAAAAAGAACATGATAATATCGCCTAGGGTATCAAAAAAAGTCTTTCCCCCGTTTTTTACTTTGTTCCCGACTTCGTCATAGTCGACACTTTTGATGCGTTCCGTAACATCGTCAAAGCCCTCTTTTACCTTACGTTCTATATTACTGATGTTAATGGCTTCGCCACGCATATCGAGCTTTTGAGCCGTCGTATTGGCCTCGGGCAATAGGATCCATAGCAGGCCATACAATAGAATAACGCCACCGCCCGATCCAAAAGTAAGCACGATCCAAAGTAGGCGTACCCATATAGGATCAATACTAAGGTAGTGCGCCAGACCGGCCGATACTCCTGCAACATACTTGTTATCGGTATCGCGGTATAGCTTTTTTCCTTTCTTAGGTTCGGAAGTTGTTCTGCTTCTAGGCTCGTCCTCAAAAATATCCTCATCGACCATATAATCTTCGGGTTGCCCCATGATGGCGATCACTTCATCTACCTCTTTATTGGAGATGACCTGACGTTCGTTTTCCAGTTTTTCGTGGAATAACTCAGCGATACGTGCCTCGATGTCTGCAAGAATTTCGTCGCTTCCGGGTGTATTGGCGAAAGAACGTCTGACCGATTCTAGGTAACGCCTCATTTTGTTAAAGGCATCCTCATCGATATGAAAAAGGATGTTGGCGAGATTTATATTTACTGTCTTGTTCATTTTTTGATTATTTTTTATGCTGATCAGTGATCAGTGTCTTGTTGTTGGCTATTTATTTTTCGTTACCAAGTTTGTGGCATTTCTTAGCTCGTCCCAGGTAGTATCGAGTTCTTTGAGGAACATCTTACCGGTCTCGGTCAACGTATAGTATTTTCTTGGGGGGCCTGAGGTTGATTCTTCCCAACGGTAATTTAGAAGCCCTGCGTTCTTAAGCCGTGTCAGTAAGGGGTAAATAGTACCCTCTACTACGAGCATTTTGGCGTCTTTTAAGGTATTGAGAATTTCGGAGGCGTATTTGTCTTTCCCATTCAATATAGATAGGATGCAATACTCCAAAACCCCTTTACGCATTTGCGCCTTTGTATTTTCTACATTCATAACGTCTTTTTGCTTTTTATGCAGTGCCGATTTTTTAGATCGGTTTTTGGTTTCTTCTGAAATGGTCTTCTGCATGGGTTAACTGTTCGTACCTGTGCCGTTTCTGATCAGCATCTCTTCGTGCTGGAGCGGATACCGAAACAAAATCGGCACAAATTGGTTTTTTGATTGATGATAAACTCCTTAATTTATTCGGGAGGGTGATGAAGGCCCCCGATGTTTCTAGTCGGTTATTTTATAAAATGTATGGTTATCGGATATTTAAACTCTTGCCCCTCATTGGTGCGTATGGTGGCCAGTACCGTATATACTACATTTACGACTACTAGGGCCCCTTGTAACAAACCGGTGATTCCTACGGGCAACCACCAGCGCCCAAAGCTGAAGTTGTCACTATCAAAATGAATATTTAAATTGTTAAAATTGCTCAAACGATCAAAACCAAAACTTCCCGAATGAAACAAATCTGGAAAAAAACCGATAAAAAAAGGAATACTGATAATTCCCAAAAGAATAGAGTAAAGTAGAATGCTAATCTGAAAATTAAGGGCCTGCTTCCCATTGTAGTCTACAAACTCATATTCTTTTTTATTGGCTGTCCAAAGCACCAAGGGAATGATGAAGTTCCCAAAAGGAATAAAGAACTTTGAAAAGGTCGACGCGTGTATCAACGATGATAAATTACGTTCATGTTTAGATAAGGTATTAGTCATGGCATGTTATTTTCTTATACAAATATATGGCTAAACAAAGGTACTATGCAACACATAGTACTAATTTTTAACGTAAAATTAACATTTGATAATCAATATATTTGCAATACTTTTAACCAAATATCAGCTCAAATGGCAGTATCTATAGGGAAAATCAACACTTTTACCTTTTTTAAATTACCCTCGGCTTGGTGGTGTGGGGTTCGTTTACGCTCCATGGATAATGAGAAGGCGGTAGCAACGGTGCGGCATCGTTGGTTCAATCAAAATCCCTTTAAATCTATGTTTTGGGCAGTACAGGGCATGGCGGCAGAGTTTACTACAGGTATTATGGTTACTATGCAAATACGTGAAACCGGGAAGAAAATATCGATGTTGGTCGCGAACAATAACGCCAATTTTTCAAAAAAAGCAACCGGTAAAATAACCTTCACCTGTACCGATGGGCATCTTATTAAGGAGGCATTGGACAAAACAATCGCAACAGGGGAGGGGCAAACCATTTGGATGAAATCAGTGGGTGTTAATGAAGAGGGCGTGGTTGTTTCTACCTTTAATTTTGAATGGACGGTGCGCCTAAAGAGTTAACATTCGCCTCCCGACGACCCCATTTTATAACTTTGGGTAAAGCGTGTTTACTTTATTGGTATACTGCAATTAATTTGTAACAAATCGAAAAAACTGCCAACTAACTGTTAGCAACTATAAACATTTAAGAATGAATGCACACGAAATAGATTACGAGATTTTTGGGGAAGAAATGCAATACGTTGAAATTGAGTTAGACCCCCAAGAAGCTGTTGTAGCAGAAGCGGGAAGCTTTATGATGATGGACAATGGTATCAAGATGGATACTATTTTCGGGGATGGCTCTAACCAAGAAAAGGGCGTTTTAGGTAAAATTTTCTCGGCCGGTAAGCGAATACTCACCGGGGAGAGTCTATTTATGACCGCTTTTTTGAATGCGGATCAGGGCAAAAAGAAAGTGAGCTTTGCATCACCCTATCCAGGGAAGATACTGGCAATAGATCTTTCTGAAAAACACGGGAAATTTATTTGCCAAAAAGACGCTTTCCTTTGCGCAGCTAAAGGAGTTACCGTGGGTATTGAGTTTTCTAAGAAATTGGGAAGAGGGCTCTTTGGTGGCGAAGGTTTTATCATGCAGAAACTGGAGGGAGACGGCATGGCCTTTGTTCATGCGGGCGGTACCCTAGCTAAAAAAGAATTGGTACATGGCGAAGTTTTGAAGGTAGATACGGGCTGTATCGTCGGGTTTTCCCAAACAGTAGATTACGATATTGAGTTTATAGGCGGAATCAAGAACACGGTCTTTGGAGGTGAAGGCCTATTTTTCGCTACCCTGCGTGGCCCCGGCATCGTATATGTGCAGTCCTTACCTTTTAGTCGTTTGGCAGGGCGTGTATTGGCGGCACTTCCCAGAGGAGGAAATAGCAAAGGAGAAGGAAGCCTCCTTGGCGGACTGGGAGACCTTTTAGATGGGGACAACCGATTTTAGATTACAATAAGAAAGTAAGAAGTAGTTTGAAATTAGCACATGTGAGAAGTCTCGGATGTGCTAATTTTGTGTTTTATTAGTCAAACCCTTTTCAACCGATACTACAAGAATGGATTTTAATGCGCTGATCAGTTTCCTCAAAGATCTAAACCGAAATAATAATAAGGAATGGATGGATGTGAACCGGAAACGGTATCACGAAATCCGCAATGCCTATATCGCATGGCTTAATGAGCTCAATGCAATTTTGGCCGATTTGGATGACGAGTATTACGACACACCTGGTAAAAAAGGAATTAATAGAATCAACAATAATTTGATGTTTCACCCCAATAAACCTGTTTACAAAGATCATTTTGGAGCGGGATTGGATAAACGCCCCGGAACAGGAGATTTTTATCTGGAAATCGGGATTGAAGAATCAATGTTCGCAGGCGGACTATGGCGGCCAGCTCCCAAGGTACTTCGCAGTATTCGGGATGCCATTGATTATGATGGGGAGGAACTGGTAAAAATACTGCGCAAACCCTCCTTTAAGAAGTTGTTTGGAGGACTATATGCAGATGAAAAATTGATCAAGGCACCCAAAGGCTTTTCGAACGACCATCCGCATATAGAGTTACTGCGCAATAAAACCTTCGCCGTAAGCCATCATTTTTCGAACGAGGAAGTTTTTAGAGCGGATTTTAAAGAAAAAATAATTCAAGTGTACGTTGAAATGCTCCCGTTTCGACGGTATTTAAACCATGCGGTCACCGTATGACCATGCTTTCGTTCTACGGCAACTCATTCCTATAACTAAAAGCAAATCTGAATTGCGTTCCGCGCAAGGTAGCCTCGATACCCTACGGGTCTTTTTGAAGCGGAATAAATTATTTTATGTAAGAAAAATACTATAATTGTTAAATTGGAGTTCTATAGTAATCGTATCGCTACTAGATATGATCCAGACTTGTTCAACCAAACAAGATGGGGCGATAATAACTAAATAAGAATAACACCAAATCCAAAAAGGAAATGACTCCAATTAAAATAGGCGTGATCGGGCTAGGGTACGTCGGCTTGCCGCTTGCCCGTTTATTCGCTACCCAATATGCGGTGGTAGGTTTCGACATCAATAAGAAAAGAACAACGGAACTACAAAATGGTATAGATACTACGCTGGAAGTAGATAGCGACACTTTGAAAAAAGTATTGAAAATTACCTCCCCTGATTCCGCAGGCCTGTACTGCACCACAGATGCAAATGCGTTGAACGATTGTAATTACTTCGTTATCACTGTACCGACCCCGGTAGATGCAACCAATAGGCCAAACCTAACACCGTTGCGAAAAGCGAGCGAGACCGTTGGGAAGGTTCTGAAAAAGGGAGACATTGTCATATATGAGTCTACCGTTTTTCCTGGAGCAACCGAGGAGGAATGCGTTCCTATATTAGAGAAGCATAGCGGACTAGTGTTCAATGTCGATTTTTATGCAGGTTATTCCCCAGAACGAATTAATCCGGGAGACAAGGAACATACGATCGATAAAATTTTAAAGGTAACCTCTGGATCTACCCCCGAAATAGGAAAGAAGATAGATGCCCTGTACAAATCGGTGATTACCGCAGGTACCTATTTAGCACCTACCATTAAGGTAGCGGAGGCGGCCAAGGTTATCGAAAACTCACAACGGGATATCAATATCGCATTTGTAAATGAACTGGCCAAGATTTTTAAATTAATGGATATTGATACGAGCGATGTGCTTGGAGCTGCTGGTACCAAATGGAATTTTTTGCCTTTTAAACCAGGTTTGGTCGGGGGGCATTGCATCGGGGTAGACCCTTATTACTTGGCACAGAAAGCCCAACAATATGGCTATCACCCAGAAATCATATTATCCGGTAGACGCGTAAATGACGGTATGGGCCAATATGTGGCTTCTGAAGTGGTCAAGTTAATGATACAAAAAGATATCAAAATTAAAACTGCAAAGGTGCTGGTACTCGGTATTACGTTTAAGGAGAATTGCCCAGACGTGCGAAATACCAAGGTAGTAGATCTTATAGAGCACTTAGAGAGCTACGGTCCCTCGGTAACCATCTACGATCCCTGGGCAGAAAAAGAAGAAGTGCAGCGGGAGTTTGGACTAGCACTTACCAAGGAATTGCCGACAGAAAAATACGATGCAGTTGTGCTAACTGTAGCGCATGAACGTCTGCTAGCATTAGAACTTCGAGAGCTATTAAAACCAGAGGGAATCCTCTATGACGTAAAAAGCGTACTTCCCTGCGAGGTTGATGGGCGACTATAAGACAACCAGTAAGATTATAAACCTTAAAGCCCTGACGGTAAACGTCAGGGCTTTTCCATTTTCTAAAAAGCCAATTGTTTTAAAACGATGTATTTGTCAGTTCTTCAGTGGTTTGTTCTAGCGGTTTATAGAGGTGATTTACAAACATCTTCCACCCCTTTTAAAACAAGCGTTCTTCGATAAACGACACTCCTTATACCTAGTAAATAACGAGGTTCTCCACAGAAAGAAAGGGTTACACAACAAAAATTAAAAGTTTTACAATTTGTGTAGTACTATTACTACAAATAAATCAAGAACCTCTTTTTAAAAGAGCAAAAATGAGTTTAAAAAGGGAGTGCTTAAGGGAAACATAAAAAGAACAAATGCCACAAAAAATTGAAAATAACAGACATTGGGTATATCAGAGAGCGGCGCATCTCTTCGTATGTATCGCACTTTGTTTTCAGTGTTCACTTGAGGCACAAGAATCAAATCCTATTATAGTAAGTGCCGGCTTCAATATTGTTGACAATTCGGGAAGCAGATTTAACGAACTCTTAAATGTTACCGAAAATTGGAACGTGGCCAGAAATGTAAAAATAGCGGTCGAAAAAAGGTTCAAATACGACTTTGGGGCAGAGGCTGCGTTGTCCCTTAATAAGTTCAATTCAGGTAAGAAAATAAATAGCGAAACCAACAGCGGCGATTTAAACTATTTATCGCTAGATCTTATGGTGAAAAATTATACAACGAACTACTACCAGAATACGAAGCGCGCTTGGTACGAAGGGTATCTAACAGGTGGTTTTGGAGCAAACCTAATTGGCAGTGAACTGGCAAAAACCTTAAATTTTGGTTTCGGATTCAATATTAAAATCAACTATGAACTGCGCATTAGCTTACAGACAATGGGCAAGTTTTCGATAGACAGTGCCACCTCTGGCAATGCAAACCATCTTCAACATTCAATAACCTTAATCAAATGGATATGACAACAATTAAACTACAAGCACCGATTAAAAAAGAGGATACTTACTTCGCTCATGAAACCGCAGTGATAGACGATAACTGCATTATTGAAAAAGGGACTAAAATCTGGCATTTCTCTCATGTTATGAGTGGTTGTCACATCAAAGAACGCTGTAACATTGGGCAAAATGTTGTCATTTCTCCAGAGGTAACTTTAGGAAACAATGTAAAGGTGCAAAACAATGTATCTATTTATACAGGGGTTACTTGCGATGATGATGTCTTTTTAGGTCCATCTTGTGTGTTTACCAATGTGGTAAATCCTCGAAGTGCGGTAAACCGGAAGGGCCAGTATTCAAAAACATTTGTGGGGAAAGGTGCTACGATCGGTGCAAACGCCACGATCGTCTGTGGCCATGATATCGGGGCTTATGCATTTATTGGTGCGGGTGCCGTAATCACAAAAACAGTAGAACCCTACGCCTTGGTGGTCGGAAACCCGGCACGACAAATTGGGTGGATGAGTGAGTTTGGTTGCCGTTTAGATTTTAATGGAGACAATCTTGCCGTTTGTGAGGAAAGCAATGATACCTACGAACTTTTTAATGGTCAAGTCATCAAATTGTAAAATTATGAACAAAAAGAACTTTGCTATCATCGGCGTTGGAGGCTACATCGCTCCTAGGCATATAGAAGCGATCAAAGTAACAAATAATGAGCTGATCGCGGCGCTCGACAAATCGGACAGTGTAGGTATCATGGATCGCTACTTTCCCAACGCGCATTTTTTTACTGAGTTTGAACGATTCGATCGGCATATCGAAAAAATCAAAAGGAGGGATAATGTACAACTCGACTATGTAAGTATTTGCACTCCCAACTATTTACACGATGCGCATATTCGAATGGCGCTTCGCCGAGGAACGAATGCGATTTGTGAGAAACCGCTAGTGGTCAACCCGTGGAATATTGATCCGTTGGTCGAAATAGAAAAGGAAACAGATGTAAAGGTGAGCACCATTTTACAGTTGAGGCTCCATCCTAGCATCATTGCTCTTAAAAAAAAGGTTGCGGAAGGACCTAAAGATAAAATATATGATATTGACCTTACCTATTTGACTTCACGTGGCAATTGGTACCATAATTCTTGGAAAGGGGATACTTCTAAATCTGGCGGAATCGCCACCAATATCGGCGTTCACTTTTATGACATGCTTTCCTGGATATTTGGCAAGGTTACTACAAACAAAGTACACCTTCTAAATACCGACAGTGCTTCCGGCTACTTGGAATTTGAGAAAGCCAGGGTACGTTGGTTCCTGTCTATCGATTACAATAATATACCTGATGCGCTGAAAGTGCAGGGGCAAAGAACCTATAGGTCGATCAAATTAGATGGGGAGGAAATAGAGTTTAGCCAGGGTTTTACCGAACTCCACATCAAAAGTTACCAGGCGATCCTCAACGGAAAAGGCTTTGGTTTGTTAGAATCCAAACAATCCATTGAAATTGTCCATGACATCCGAAATGCACATATTTCAGCACTGCAAGGGGACTACCATCCACTTTTGAAAACGGATGAAAACCTCTACAGGGTATCCTAATTAACAAATAAGCACTTAAAGAAAAATAATAGTGGGGGCACTAGCGCATAAAGCCAAGAAGGGATTACTCTGGAGTAGTATTGATAAATTTTCAACACTCTTCATACAATTTGCAATAGGTATTATTTTGGCCCGTCTTTTAATGCCCGAAGATTTTGGCCTTATAGGTATGATCAGCATCTTCATGGCGATTTCGCAATCCTTGGTCGATAGCGGTTTTTATACTGCCTTGGTGCAAAAGAAGGATGCGGGGCAACGCGATTTTTCAACAATACTTTTCTTCAATATCAGCGTAAGCATCCTATTGTATCTGATGCTATTTGCTTTTTCGGGCGCGATCGCCCGGTTTTATGAAGAACCACTGTTGATAGATCTGATAAAGGTGGTTTCCATTAACATTATTATTCTGTCGACCACAGTGGTGCACAAGGCCAGGATGGCCAAGAGTATTGATTTCAAAACACAGGCGATTGCCCATATATCAGCTTCTATAATCAGTGGTGCTATCGGAATTTATGCCGCTTTGAACGGTTATGGAGTATGGGCACTCGTAGCGCATTACCTCGCACGAAGCATCGTGGTGGCCCTGTTGTATTGGTTATTGAATAGGTGGGTTCCGAGCCTTATTTTTAGCAAATCCTCTTTTCGCGCCTTGTTCGGTTTCGGATCTAAATTGATGCTCTCGGAGTTGCTTAAAATATTTTTTCAAAACCTATATCTCATCATTATTGGTAAAATATACAGGGCAGAAGAATTGGGGCATTTTACAAGGGCAACCCTTTTTAAACAAGTACCGAGCACGCTGATCGGGAATATTCTTCAAAGCGTCACCTTTCCTTTGATGGTCAAAGTAGTGGAGGATGATCAAAAAGCTCGAAACTTATTGATGCGTAGCATTCGCCTTAGTGGGTTTATTCTCTGCCCGATCATTGTTTGGCTGCTATTCTTCGCCAAACCTTTGATTTTGGTACTACTGACGCAGAAATGGCTTCCAACCGTGGTGTTGTTACAAATACTGGCCTTGGATATCATATTTCACCCGATTCAATACATCAATCTTAATTTTTTAAATGCCAAAGGAAGGTCCGATCTCTTTTTAAAGCTAGAGCTATTTAAAAACAGCCTTACCATTCTAGCAATCTTACTCACCTACCAATGGGGAGTGGTAGCAATGACCACTGGCTATGTTCTGGTGTCTTTGGTAAGCTTCTTTATCAACTCATACTATACAGGAAAATATGTGGGCTATACGGCGCTAAAACAATTACGGGATTTATCACCCTATTTTTTGGTCAGTGGTGTCGCCGGGATTATCAGCTATGCAATCTGTTTGCTGATTCCGAGCCTGTTTTGGCAATTAATGATGGGCATCATTATAGGAGGCACAGGCTATCTGTTAGGCGCTTATTTCATGAAGTTTCGAGAACTCTTTGAAATTAAAAAAGTATTACAAGGAAAATTTTCAAATCAATAACTCAATTTAATTAAACATTACAATGAAAAAAATAGTCAGAAAGCTTGCCGAGGTTTTCATCAATTCAATTTTGTTCCTCATTCCGGGGAAAAAGTCAAAAGCCCGCTTTTTGGGAGCTGTGAGCAGTTCCTTAATGGGTGCTAAAAATACAGTCGAATATGATGAAAAGTATGATATGTACTGGTTGAAGAGCAATGGCAGCCATTTATATATGGTAAAAAAACCCTACTTCTATTTTAGCAAATCAAAACTGTATAAGGGAATCAAACGAATTGCCTGTAAACACTACATTCCTCAAAAAGGGGATGTCATTATAGATGTAGGGGCCGGGATTGGCACTGAAACACTCTTTTTTAACGAACAGGTGAAGGCCGAAGGCAAAATTTATTCCATAGAGGCGAGCAGGGCCAGTCACGAAAAGCTGGACGAACTCTGTTCAAAAAACAACATACAAAACTCTGAGAACCTTAATGTGGCCATTACAGATAGCAATCAGAAAGTTTGGATCGAAGAATCGGATACCTATCAAGTAGATGCCGTAAACAAAACGGCCAAAGGAGTCGAGGTAGATGGGATCACGCTAGATCATCTAGTGCTCGAAAAAAATATAGAACGCATCGATTTTTTGAAAGCAAATATAGAAGGGTCTGAACTTCCCATGATAGACGGCATGCGCAAGGCAATCAAGATTACCAAACACATCGCCGTTTCTTGCCATGATTTTCTATTTGATGACGACCGGCAGATAAAACTAAAAATGGCCCAGTTTCTCGAAGAGAACAACTTTGATGTTTTTTATAATAGTACAGGGCATCAGGTGGTTGATAGTTGGATTTACGGCACCAGAAGGTAAATGGAAATTGTGCATGTCATATCGACCTTGAATATCGGTGGCGCGGAGCATTTCGTAGTGCAACTCGCCAATGAGCAGGCCAAAGACCATAAGGTGGGAATCGTTGTGCTAGGAACTACCGATGTGCACAAAAACTATCTTGGAAAGATTGTTGGAACCATTGAGGTAGTACAGTTAAAATGGACAAAAAAATACAAGTTGAGACAGCTTTTTCAATTTTATAAACTAATTGGTAATTGGAGGCCCAAGGTGGTACACGCCCACTTACACAATCCGTTTTACTATGTATTTGCGCTTTCTCTCTTTAAAGGAAATACGACCTATGTGCATACGATTCATAGCAGTTTTCAAAATTGGGAAAAGACGCTAGGGCGTATGTATAGGTTACGGTTTATAAACAACCGCATGCTTCATATATGTCTTACACAGTCCATTCTAAAGGAAGTGAAAAATGCCTTTCCAAAATTGCGCACTCAAGTTATAGGCAATGGTATTAATCCGCATTGTCCCGAACGGGATGCGGATACGATACGGGATTTTTGGAACAACTTTTCCAAAAAGCCAAAAATAGGCAGTCGTTTGTTGGCCATCGGGAATATCTGCGGACATAAAAATTACAAATTGTTGGCGTTGTCCCTAGAATCATTGGCAAAGGCGTATCCAGGTCTTATGTGCGTACAGATAGGCGGCCAAATAGAGGCCGATCTAGCCCATGAGCTAACGGAAATAAATAGCCCGAACCTTTTTATGGCGGGGCCAATCGAAAATGCTGCCGACTTTCTATCGCAAGCAGATGCGCTGATCATCAGTTCAAGACAAGAAGGAATGCCCATAGTGGCTTTGGAGGCCCTTTCTATGGGAGTGCCCATTATCGCCACTCCGGTTGGGGGAATGGCAGATATTGTAAACACCAACAACGGCCTACTTTCGGAAAATTTACAAGTATCCGCTTTCAAAAAAACGATTGAAGATTTCTTAAAAATGTCTAGTGATCATAAAAGGGCGCTACGGGCAGGGGCCCAAAAAGCTTTTGTCGACAACTACGAAATTGGTGCGGTACGGAACAAATATATGACGAGCTATGGTTTGGACTAAAAAACATACCGAAATAGCGCTGTTTTTTGCCATTTTCACATTGGTGAGCCATATCTTGTTCTTTCCGCAATACACAATGCCATTGCCCATTATACTGGTTGGCTTTACGGTCATCTTATTTTTCTTTGTTGGAATTCTAGGCTATGCGAATGCTTGGCAGAATTGCAAGGATTTTAAGACGAGGTTGTTGTTTCACAGTCTTTTTTATCGATTGCTGGCCATCGCGGCGATGTACGTGTTGACCATGTGGTACGACCCCGCGAATCTTCCTTTTGAGTTGGCTGCCTCCGACGCTTGGAACTATCACTATTCTGGGGTTATCGTAGCGGATGCCATTGCTGAAGGGAAAGGAATTTTTCAATCCCTATCGCATTTTTGGAAGAACGAGTCAGATTATGGCTTCTCGGTGGTGATCGGATCGTTGTATTCCATTTTTGGAAAGAGTACCACCATCATTAAGATATTGAACGCGGTAGTGGGAAGTATTACTGTTTTGCGCATCTATCAAATCACTCAGTTTGCATATGGTGAAAAACAAGCGCGACTAGCAGGTATTATCACGATGCTGATGCCACCCTTGTTATGGTTCAGCGGTATTTTTCTCAAAGAGACCTTGCTTATTTTTTTGATTGCCAATATCGGCTATTACACTACTAGAGTTATTAGAACAACTCAATTTCGGATACCGAATACCATATTGGTCCTGTGTTTATTGGGGTCTATATTTTACTTTCGAACGGTATTGGTACCCCTGTTACTGGGGTGCGTATTGCTGCAAATTGTGTTTTATAGGACGAAGAACAAAAACTACCGACTTTTTGCAGGCTTTATAACCATGATCCTAATTGCGGGTAGTTTGTGGGTGACCTACGAACTCTCAATGGACAAACATATCGAAGCTGCGATTGAGGCGAGTAGCGAACAGTTTGGAACTGAATTGGATAAAGCCTCCAAAGACCGGGGTATTAATTATACAGCAGCGGTGGTTGCTCCCTTGTTGGTTGCCGGGGCTATCATTACTCCCTTTCCCTCTTTATTGGACTTCGAGGATCGACAACTGGGAATCTATGCACATTTTCAAAACGAAATCATCAGAAATATCATGTATTTCTTTGTCTTTATTGGGCTTTTTCGATTTATAAAACAGCGCAAGGTAGGTGCCATATTCGCAGGTAGCTTTGCGGTAATCTATATCATGATACTGGCAGTTTCGGGAATTTCGTTTCAAGATCGTTTTCAAGTCTTGTCGCTTCCTTTTTTGATTGTTTTCATGTCAGATGGGATCGTGGCCAACTTTGCAAAAAAACAGCGGCATTGGATTACCTATCTGTTCTTCATTTTTTTTGCCATTCTGCTATGGAACGTTTTCAAATTATCTAACAGAGGACTAATATAAACTACGATGAACAATTTTATCATTCTAAACAAAAAGGAATACATACTCGATTTACCGAGCAATAGTACTATGTTGAGCGAGGATTGGTTCTTGTTAACGAACGATCCTTACGAACAATACAATGACGGTGAACGAAGTATTCTTGTCTTTGGAGATTTCATTGGTTCGCCAGAAGTACTGCTAAAGGTCAAAGAAAACGATATTCCCAAACAACAAGGCAACTTTTATGCGCTTGTCCTCAAAGAAGGAAATGTAAAAGTATACAGCAGCTTTTTTAATATACTACCGCTATACAGCACAGGGGACAAAACCATGGTGGCTTCTTCACTTCGACTGATTGAGCGGTACTATTCTTCTGAACTTTCCCTTAACAAGCGTTTTATTCTTGAAAACTTATTATTCAATTACGGTCTTTTCAACGGTACTAAGTACAACGAAGTACTGCTGACACCATGCCATCACTATATACAGTTAGCGGGTGAGCAGCTCGGTATGCAAAGGCATTTTGATACGACTTCGTTTTTTACCCACACACCCAGTAGCGGTAAAAAGGTGGTAAATGACTTGAGCGATCTTTTTATTAAAACGGCAAAGGACTATTTCCCAGATACGAATTTCGCTATTGCCTTTACAGGTGGTTTTGATGGAAGAACCTTGGTAAGTTGTGCTTTGCACCACCAGGAAACGTTTGACACCTTTTCTTTTGGGAGGCCTGAAAACAGTGATGTATCCATCCCTTCCGATAATGCGCGGGAACTGGGAATCCCATATCGATTTGACGATTTAGGAACCAAGGAGTATCGGGAAGAACACTATTACGAGCACGCAAAGAAATTCTCCACTGCGGGTTCGCTCGGAAACGGACTATTGTATGCGCACTTTGGCTACAACGCGCAAAAGGTAAGCGAAAAGGCCGATTACCTCTTATCAGGAGCCTGCGGAAGCGAATTGTTCAGGGCCTTGCATATTCGGGGTGCCGTTACATCGGCGGCGCTGGCGGATATTTTTAGTACCGATGACGAGCAACTTATTCTAGAAAAACTTACGTCCGCTTCGGTACTGAAGGCAGTACACCTCCAAGATTTTGATGAAGAACTTGATTCGCTGGTATTGGATGTACTTCGCTACAAAAGAAATTTACCGCAAAACTATTCCTTGAACCAGCAGTTTTATGTTTTCGTGTTCGAGGAGGTTTTTAGAAAGTTTTTTGGACAGTGGATCGTTGCACAGCAACAATACCTAAAAGTACGAACGCCTTTCCTTGATTTCAATTTTGTAAAAGCATTGTTACAGACTGCCTATGCAGGGGCGAACAATGATTTTTTTACAAACCATCCCTTGAAACGGCGAAAGGGACAAATGATCTATGCCGATATTATCAAGAAGACCAATCGTATTATTTACAAGCAACGAACCGGGAAGGGGTACGCTCCAAGGGCCGTCCGAAACCCGTTTTTTAGTTATCAAATTTTCCTGCCATTTTTTAAAAAACGGTTTAAAAGAAAACTGAACAAAACCTATTTAGACAATTTAGGTATCGTTTCGGGAATACTTCATAATTCAAAAGAATTGGAAACACTCATTTCCGAGACATCGCTTTTTGATCAAAAAACATTGAAAAAACTGCTCAAGGATTTAACGGCCTATACGCCAGAGCAACAAAGAGACCTTTTGGCCATGTCACTTTCATTACTATACAACCTTAAAAAGACACCACAACAACAAAAACAACCGATCGTATGAAACCTATAACAGCATTAATAGATTACAAGAGCAAATTCGGGTCAAAACATTTTGATACGCCTTATCGCAGCGGTATGGACAAACAAAAGCTACGTACTTATTTGGAAGAAGCGGGCTTCGAAATAGATTTTAAATTTCTCAATGAGATCGATTTTAGAAATGAGTCATACCAAGGGCAGGCCATTATTTATACTTCTTCTGAAGACATTGGGTACCACTATAAATCCTATATCGAAGATATCATCCTTGCCTTAGAGCTGGCAGGGGCCAATGTGATTCCTTCCTTTAAACATTTGCGAATGAACAACAACAAGGCCTTTATGGAGATGATGCGTGATTATGCAGGTATTACCGAAAACATGAGTTCCATGGTATTTGGTTCTATGAAAGATCTGAAAATGCGCCTACAGGCCATCAAATATCCGGTGGTGTTCAAAACAGCTTCGGGTGCCTCGGGTACCGGGGTTGCTTTGGTACGGAACCAACAAGAACTTTTCGCAAAGGTAAAAGAGGTGAACAACCGCCATTATAAAATGGATCTAAAAGATCACATTCGGTCGCTTCGGCATAAGGGGTATATCAAAGAGTCTGTATATCGTGAAAAGTTCATTCTACAGGAATTCATTCCCGAGCTTGTAAACGATTGGAAAGTATACCTATTTGGTGAGAAGCTTTACATTTTTAAAAGACCTATCCTAAAGGGGCGTGGCATTAAAGCTAGTGGTGGTGGGTACGACAACTACTTTTATGGAGAGGAGGCAGAAGCTCCTGAAGGGCTTTTTGATTATGCCCGAGCCATTTTTGATAAATTGAACGTACCGCATTTATCTATTGATATCGCCTATGATGGGAAGGAGTTTTACCTGATCGAATTTCAATCACTGTATTTTGGAACTGCCGGTATCCCGTACTCCAAAGGCTATTTTACAAAGAAGGAAAAAGAATGGGTATTTGTTTCCCAGCGCTTTGAAATTGAAAAAGTGTTTGCAGACAGCATCGCCAGTTACCTTGCCCCGGAAACCATGGCAGTAGATACTGCAAAGGCCCATCAACTGATTTAAAAGACACCTACTTATGGACATACTATTTGTTAGCAGCGGCAATACCAAAAATGGGATTTCGCCGATCATACACAATCAAGGAACTTCCTTGAAGAAACTGGGACACGAAGTATCTTTTTTCACTATCAAAGGAAAAGGCCTGAAGGGATACGTACGGCATATTTTTATTTTGAGAAAATTCCTTAAAAAACAATCCTACGATGTTGTGCACGCACACTATTCTTTAAGTGCCATGACGGCTTCATTGGCCGGTGCGCGCCCCTTGGTGGTATCCCTTATGGGAAGCGATGTAAAGGCTTCTCCGCTATTGAGCAAACTCATCAAAATTTTCCAAACCATATTTTGGAGAAGGGTTATTGTGAAGTCTGCCGATATGAAGGCCTCCTCAAAAATAGCGGAGGCTAAAATACTGCCAAATGGGGTCGATTTTGAAAAATTCAAACCGCTTTCCAGAGAGGAAGCCCTTACCGTCACAGGCTGGGATCCCATGAAGAAGCATTTGCTCTTCGCTGCAAACCCCAAACGCCCCGAAAAGAATTTTCCCTTGGCCAAAGCGGCATTTGAACTCTTAAATGACCCAGCCATTGAATTGCACTCTTTGGTAGATATACCCAATGAGCTGATGCCACATTATTTCAATGCCTCCGATGTGATTCTTCTTACCAGCCTATGGGAAGGATCTCCCAACGTGATCAAAGAGGCGATGGCTTGCAATAGCAAGATCGTGGCGGTAGATGTAGGGGATATTAGGGAAGTGATGGGGAATACTCCCGGTTGCTACATTTCAGATTTCGAGCCAACTGCTTTTTCCGATACCATAAACAAGGCTTTGGAACATACGGCTAAAACGACCGGGAGGGCCAAAATTGAACATCTTAGTGAAAGCGTAATCGCCTCCAAATTAACCACTATTTATAATACCATTTTAAACTGATGACAACAGAACTGATCATACACAAAAACCTTCAAGAGGTAACACCATCGCAATGGGAAGAGCTCTTAAAATCAAATACGGGCAATTTTTTTCAAACACCCGCTGCCTTGGATTTTTTCCATTCCGTAGGTATTGAAACATTTACCTTGGTAGTACAAAACGAAGCACGTATCGTGGCTTCCCTATCCGGAATCATTCAAAAGGAAAAAGGACTAAAAGCTACTTTTACGAGCCGCGCCATCGTATATGGAGGCCCAATGTTTAGTGCGGAAATCGAGCATGAAGAGACTGTAGAACTACTTCGTTTATTGATTTCGGACTTAAAAGAGAAGGTTATTTATATCGAATTCAGAAACCTGAATGACTACAGCGATTTTTCCACCGCTTTTGAGGAGGCCGGTTTTGTATACCACCCACATTTGAATTTTCATCTAGACTGTACGGACATGGCGGCTATGAAAAAACGAATGAGTAGTAGCAAGCTACGTCAGGTTAAAAAAAGTATCAAAGAAGGGGCGGCCATCATCGAAGCGACTACAACGGAACAAATTGCAGAATTCTACGCGATTTTGCTGCACCTATACAAGACGAAGGTAAAAACACCGTTGCCGGACTTGGATTTTTTTGAGGAATTGTGGAAGTCTAGTAGTGTAACCTTCCTATTGATCGAGTATCAAAACGAAATCATTGGCGGTATTGTGGCACCGATACTCAAGCATAAGGTCATCTACGAATGGTTTGTATGCGGAAAAGACGGGGTTTACAAGAATGTATATCCTAGTATACTGGCCACTTGGGCGGCGATGGAATATGCTTCGGAAAATGGGATAGCCCGCTTTGACTTTATGGGAGCGGGAAAACCAGATGAAGATTATGGTGTACGGGAGTTTAAATCAAAATTCGGAGGGGAATTAGTGCAGCATGGTAGGTACCGTTATGTGGCGAAACCTTTTTTGTACGAACTCGGTAAAACGGCCGTGAAAATTCTAAAGAGCTAGGTATGCGAATTTTAATAGATATAGGCCATCCGGGCCATGTACACCTGTTCAAGCATTTTGCGCAAAAAATGATCGGGAAAGGGCATCAAATCCTGTTTACCTGTCGGCAAAAAGAATTTGAAATTGAACTGATCAAAGCAGCTGGTTTTGATTTCGTCTCTTTTGGAAAAAAGTTCAATACAACCTTGGGCAAGCTCTATGGCCTGCTAAAATTCGACTTTCTTGAGTGGGTGCATGCCCTACGGTTCAAACCAGACCTTTTTTTAAGTCATGGGTCGCCCTATGCCGCGCATGCTGCATTTTTATTGCGCAAACCCCATGTATCCTTGGAAGATTCAGGGAATTGGGAGCAAATGAAAATTTATTTACCCTTCACCAGTTCGGTACTCACACCCGATGTGCTATTTGAAGACCTGGGCAAAAAGCAGATTCGATACCAATCCTATCATGAGTTGGCCTATCTGCATCCCAATTATTTTAAGGCTACGGGTACCGCTGCAGCTATCTTGAACCTCGAAGAAAATGAAAAATACGTCATCTTACGATTCGTTTCATGGAACGCTTCGCACGATAAGGGGCAAAACGGATTTTCTGAAAAAGAAAAGGCCAGGATCATCGATTATCTGGCAGGAAAATATAGGGTATTCATTACAGCAGAAGGGGTGTTGCCACCAAAGTATGAACGCTATAAAATAAAAATCGCCCCGGAACAAATTCACGAGGTACTATCCGGTGCGGAATTTTTTGTAGGCGAAGGAGCGACAATGGCAGCTGAATCAGGTGTATTGGGAACTGCAGCTATTTATGTAAACACCATTCGGAGAGCGTATAACGAGGACCAGGAAAAATACGGACTTGTCTACAATTTCCAGAGTGAAGAAGGGGTATTCGATAAAATCCTCGAAATAGAAAAGACCAAGGACCTCAAAAAAACCTTTCGAAAAAGACGCACCAAGATGCTTGCCGATAAAATAGACCTGACCGCGTTGATGGTATGGTTTGTTGAAAATTATCCGAATAGTAAAAACACCCTTTTAAAGAACCCCCATTATCAATACCAATTCAAATGACCGATTTTACCCTCAAAACATACCGTGCCTTATTGGAAACCCTCATATGGCAATCGTACAATTTTCAAACATTCGAAGAACAGCTTTCCGGTTCAAAGAAAAAGAGCATTGTGCTGCGGCATGATGTAGACCTTTTACCCCATAATTCATTGGCTTTTGCCAAGATACAAGCCGAGTTTGGAATAGCGGGTACCTACTATTTTCGTGCAGTACCAGAAAGTTGGGATGTTGATTGTATACGGGAAATAGCGGCACTTGGTCATGAGGTAGGGTACCATTATGAATGTCTAACGACTTGCAAAGGCAATATGGAACTAGGAATTCAAGATTTTGAGAAAAACCTGGAAGCCTTGCGATCTTTGGTACCTGTAACAACAATTTGTATGCATGGGAGCCCCATGTCGAAATTTGATTCCAAGGATCTCTGGAATACCTATGATTACAGGGATTACGGCATTGTGGGAGAACCTTATTTTGATGTTGATTACAATACCACGTTTTACCTGACCGATACCGGACGAAAATGGGATGGTCATGCTACGAGCGTACGTGATAAGGTACAGACACGTTTTACCGAACGGTTTCATACCACCCAAGATATCATCGATGCCTTGGAAGCAGGTTTATTTCCCATGCATGCCATGTTCACCTTTCACCCACAACGTTGGCATGACAACCCCATAGGATGGGGAAAGGAGCTGGTTTTTCAAAATATTAAAAACGTAGTAAAACAACATTTTTTTGTAAAAGCCTAATGTATGATTTTTAATTCGCTAGATTTTGCGATTTTCCTGCCCATTGTTTTCGTACTGTACTGGTTCGTTGTAAACAAACACCTGCAATTCCAAAATCTGGTGGTGGTTGCCGCCAGTTATGTTTTTTACGGATGGTGGGATTGGAGGTTTCTTTCACTGATTATCTTTAGTACCATTGTAGATTATTTTGTGGGAATCGGAATGGGGAAAAGTGAACTTCCCGCTAGGAGAAAGCTACTGCTTTGGATAAGCATTACCGTAAACCTTGGCCTTCTAGGCTTTTTTAAGTACTACAATTTCTTTCTTGATAATTTTATCTCTGCTTTTTCATTTTTTGGTACCACGGTGCAGGCAAATACACTAAATATCATATTACCGGTAGGAATTAGTTTTTATACTTTTCAGACATTAAGTTATTCCATCGATATCTATCGGCGAAAATTGGAACCAACCAAAGATTTTATGGCTTTTTCGGCCTTTGTGTGTTTCTTCCCCCAATTGGTCGCAGGCCCGATCGAGAGAGCTACAAATCTGTTGCCACAATTCGGAAAACCCCGGGTTTTTGAACATGACAAGGCCGTTGACGGACTGCGGCAAATCTTATGGGGCCTTTTCAAAAAGATTGTAATCGCCGATACCTGTGCAACCTATGCCAATACTATTTTCAACGGGTCCGAACTATTTTCGGGAAGTACCCTGGTACTTGGAGCGTTGTTTTTTACCTTTCAAATCTATTGCGACTTTTCGGGATACTCCGATATTGCCATTGGTACTTCGCGCCTTTTTGGTTTTCATCTAAATCGCAACTTTGCATTTCCCTATTTCTCTCGCGATATTGCAGAGTTTTGGAGACGTTGGCATATTTCATTATCTACCTGGTTTCGAGATTATTTATACATCCCTTTGGGCGGAAGTAGGGGAGGTACTTGGATGAAAGTACGCAATACGTTTGCCATCTTTTTGGTAAGTGGTTTTTGGCATGGCGCCAACTGGACCTTTATAGCCTGGGGTGCTTTGAATGCAATCTATTTCCTCCCCCTTTTACTTTTGGGCAACAACCGAAAAAACTTGGATATGGTGGCGCAAGATAGCTGGCTGCCCTCTCCCAAAGAAGTACTGCAAATGGGAAGCACCTTCGCATTAACGATGTTGGCCTGGATATTCTTCAGGGCCGAAAATATGACCCATGCATTGGCATATTTGGGCGAAATATTCTCATCCTCTTTGCTAACCTATCCTGAGGTATTTCCAAAAAAAATGCTGCTGCTTTTGCTTGCTTTTCTACTAGTGGAATGGGCCGGTAGAAAACACGAATACGCCATTGAAAATATAAAAACAAGCTTTCATACATACCCAAGGTGGGTCGCATACGGATTGCTCTTAGCGACCATTTTTTATTATGCCGGGCAAGAACAACAATTTATATACTTCCAATTTTAGATGAAAAAATTCATATACAAGACGATCTTTTTTTTTGGCATATGTGCGGTTACCATGCTACTCTTTTCCCTTCTTGAGGAAGATGGTGAAAACAGTACGGAATTTATGGCGGCTATGGTCGATAAACACAAGCGGATCAAAAGCATTGAGGAACCTGTCCTCATATTGGCAGGGGGCTCTAACCTGGTTTTTGGGGTAGATAGTGAACAACTGGAGCGCAACTTACATATGCCAGTGGCCAACCTTGGCTTGCGTGCCCATCTAGGGCTTAACTTCATATTAAACGAAGTAAAGGATGTTGCTAAAAAAGGAGACATTGTGGTTTTATCACTAGAATATTTTATGGAGGGGGATGGGGAACACGATCTTCACCTGCTGAGTTCATACTATCATAATGCGGCGCTTGACTATTGCGAAGAACATCCAAAGGGCCTGGGGCTATTTTTAGACTACCGGCATATGATGTTTAAAAAAATGGTCACGAATTACACCACAAAAAACCAAGAGGCGTATGCCAGAACAGATTTCAACAAGTATGGTGACGGTATCAAGCATTTGAATATGCAAAACCCGTCAATTCAGGGAAGTCGCTATGTAATCGATGCAAACAAGGATACCGAGATCAAAGCGTTAAATGCCTTTTATGACTACGCGCAAATCGAAGGCTTTAAAGTGGTGTATGCCTATAGTCCTTATGAACAAGACGAGTACCAAAAAAACAAAAAAGCACTGCTATCCTTAGACAGGGATTTACGGAAACATATGAAGATAAAGTTGATTACTTCCTTGGAAGATTTTACCTATCCGAATGCGTCGTTTTTTGACAATGTGTATCATTTGAATGCCAAGGGTAGAAAAAACCATACAGAGAAGTTGATTCAGTTATTGCGCCCGGAAGTAGAAGTGCCTTCTGAACTTGCGATTCGTTAGGCGGTTTTAGTTAAGGGAGAAAAACGATTTTCTTGTCTTTTCCCCGTATCCATATCCATAGCCATACCCATATCCGTATCCGTAGGTTTTTTTGTAGTCAACATCATTCACCAAGAGCGCCATTTTCTTAAATCGTTTCTCTTGATAGAGGTTCTTCGCATAATCGAGCATGCGTTTGTCCGAATAGTTAAAGCGGACGATGTAAGCGCACAAATCTGCATAAACACCTAATAATAGTGTATCGGCTACCAGGCTTACGGGAGGGGTGTCTATAATGATGTAATCATAGTTTTCCTTTAGCTCCTTAAACATAGCGGCTACTCTATTGCTCTTTAACAACTCGGCCGGGTTGGGAGGCGTGGTACCCGAAGTAATGACATCTAAATTATGAAGCCCTTCCATTTTTATGGTGATATCGGAAAGGGACAATTCTTGATTCTTTATAAAATTGGTCAATCCTGTTTTTGCTTTAATTCCAAGATGTCTACGGATCATGGTGGAACGAAGGTCCATCTCCAACAAAGCCACCTTTTTTTCAGAACGTGCCAGGGTAATGGCGAGGTTACAAGCTACGAACGACTTCCCTTCCCCCTTACGGGTCGAAGTAACCAATATCGTTTTGGGCGCCTTGCTATTTTGCGACAATAAAAAATTCAGATTAATATCAAGCAATCGAAACGATTCGGCCACATCCGATTGGTCCCTGTCCAAGTCAAGAATCTTATTGGGTTGTTTAGACTTGGGAATGTCTCCTAGCAATGGTAATGGCAATGCTCTTCGCAGACTTTTAATGTCGTTTACCTTTGTGTCCAACGTATCTTTGATAAGCAATAAGACGATGGGAATCAACAGTCCTGCCAAAAACGCCGATAGATATGTTTTGTTGCTTTTAGGATTTACAGGGGTTACCGAGGTAAAAGGAGCCTCAATAACCTTTGCATTCGTGGCGGTCGCCGCCAATGAAATGGCAGCTTCTTCACTTTTTTCCAGCAAGTACAAAAACAGCGTTTCCTTTATTTGCTGCTGTCGTTGAATGTCACGTAGTTTACGTTCTTTTGTGGGGAGACTTCCCAATTTTGCATGAAGGATCATATCCCGTTGATCGTACCCCTTATACTCAGAATCGAGTGTTGTTTGCAGGTTGTTTAGGCTCTGACGAAGGCTTTTTTCTTGGGCTTCGAGTTTTTCATTTAAGATCAATAAGACCGGGTTTTTACCACCAGAACTACGTGCTATGCGATTCCTCTCTACAGCAACATCATTGTATTTTACGATAAGTTCTGCTACCGTTCGGTCTTCAAACCCCAAGGTGGCCGGTAGCAAGTGTCCTTTTTTATTATCGATAAAATCGAGTACAAGATCTACCAATTCTTGCTGTACCGAATTTCCCAACATTACCTTTTCATTTTGAGATTCGTTCTGTAAAAAGATGGATGCTTCGGTGGGCAGGTCTGTAAGGTTGTTTTTCTTTTTAAAGGACTCTAGGTTTTTTTCGAGTCCGGCCAACTCTTTGTTAATAATATCTAACCTTTGCTTGATGAACTTAGAGGTGTTTTCTATGATCTGATTCTTATCGATTAGAATGTTTCGGTTGTATTCTTTGATCAAGGACGCTAAGATGTTTTTAGCCCTTTTTTTTGATCGGGAGTTCATAGATAAAAGCACCACGGTACTTTTTAAGTCATTAATGCCTACATGAATACGCGATTTGTAACTCTCTACAGCGTCTACCAATGAGAAGAGGGTCACATAAATGTGTTGACCAATATATTCTGGATTCAATGGTTGGTTCAAATGAAGTACAAAATCGCCCAAATCGCTTTCCAATGGTTCGCCTATGATTCCGTTTTTAATATGGGTGCCATCTACCCGGCGCAGTTCAAATTCGGTATCCGATAAAAGGGATACTAGAAAGCGACCACTTTTTTCGTACTGCGAGGCACCAAGAAAAGAGACCGAAACAGGAACATCTTCGGTAAGTTCCACCATTCGTTTGGTATACTGTGTTTTGGTATGGTACTGAATATTTAGATTCAGTTCCTTGACCACTTTCTCCATCAGGGGTCTTGATTTAAGAATCTCGATTTCGTTTTCTACCTCATGGTTTACATTTTTGAAAACAGAAAGGTCTTCCAAAGCCGATAGTTCTGAGAATATACCGTTCTTTTCGACCTTTATCAAGATACTGGCGGAGACCTTATAGGTTTTTTGAGTGTACCGAAGGTAAAAGAAGGCAGTCGTAAAACTCAGTACGAAGATGACGAAAAATAACTTCCAATGATAGGTGTATTTCTCCAGTAAGTCTTTGATAATCGAAGGTTCCTGATTATCATATTCTTCATGTTCCATTCGGTTTCCGTATCAATAGTTAAATTGTCTTTCGCACTGTTGTTGACTTGATCAACCTATGGTGCTTGGTAAATTTTAAGCGCTGCGTTTTCCTCCAAACACAATGTTTTTAATAATCTTTAGCAGGTATTTCGCATCGGTCAGTAAGGGTTGTTTTTCATAAGAGTTGAGATAGGTCATTTCTGATTGTATAATATCATCCAATGTTTTGGGCATATCGGCATAAAAAGGTGGAAGTAATCCGGGTTTAAATTGCGTTCGCTTGCGCTGTAATGATTCTGGGTATAGGCTAAAGTAGTGTGCGCTTATTGGACGCACGCCAACCAGTTTCAAGTCCCGCTTTAACACGTTGATAAGCATAGGAAGCTCATCGATCCAATATTTTCTAAAAACACGTCCTATTCTAGAAATTCTAAAATCGTCCTTGATTTTTCCACCTTCTTTAAGATTGTTTTTATTGAATACATACTGTTGTAAGTACTCGGCATAGGGGTGCATTGTGCGAACTTTTGCCACTTTGATGATTTTACCGCCCTTGCCGACCCTTCTTAAATAAATTAGGGGACCGTAGGTTGGGTTGGTATCATAACTTGGCTTTTTCGTTTTTTTTGCTACAAAGTGCAAGCGTCCATCTATATTTTTTTCCTCAATAATTTCAAAACCACAGGCGTACAGTCTGCCGATTGCCTCGGCTCTTGTTAATACACGGCCATAGCCCTTTGTTTGTTTGAAGTAGAACGACCGTACAAATTTTAGTTTTGGAATGATACGGTGATATAGAAAATCGAGCGTATAATAGAGCGACTGAAATGCGGAGGGTACATTTTGCAAAATACGATCTTTACGTACCTTATGGGTTTCCATGCTATTAATGAAAAGTCCACCAGGAGCTAGGCTTTCGTTGACAGCTTCAAGAAATTTGTTTATGTTTCTATAATCGTTCAATTGTTTGAAATTCACGATCGCCTCACCCATTTCATGGGAATTGTTTTTAATGTCGGCCGTATTTCGGGTGTTGAACAAGTGGGTCCTGTTCAGTGTTAAGGGGATAAGATATTTTGATATAAAATCTCGTAAGTCATTGCTAAGTTCGGCTATTGATACCGTTTCAATTTGGGGTGTGAGTGCTTTCTTTTTGATTCGCCCCTCCTTTAAAAAAATCGATTCCTGTAGGCGAAAATAGTCTTTGGCAATGGTAGGATTACCAGATAAGTAAAATGGTGTAGGCATGATCAATTGGATTTGGATATTTCATATTTATAAGATAAATACGAATATAAAGAAGGAAAAAACTTGTTAAAATATAATGTTGTGAAAACCCATTTTTTGTAGATGAACGTCGATTATTTGTAGTTCATCGATCGGTTACTACGGATAAATGGCGCATTATTTGTGAAACGATAAAGGTTCGGTTACAGGCAGAAAAAGGATGTACGGCTAGGAAAGACCGGCGTATTTACGGTATGGGTTCCGTTCAAAGGGATACAAAAATCAATAGGTATCGCGTATGCTTTCTAAAATGAGCTGCATTCGTTGTTTCACATCGGCTGTGGGTTGCCTAAAGTGATTGTTCATAAAACTGAAAATTAGGGTTTTACCTGAACGGGTCAAAAGATATCCACTTAAGCAGTAATTGTTGCCCAAACTTCCCGACTTGGCATATATATAAGGCTTTTCCCCTCCTTCATACCAGTTTTCAAGGGTTCCCGAGACACCGCCAACAGGAAAGAACGTGAACAGCCGCTCTTTTGGTATTTCTACATAGAGTTTTTGTAGTATTTGTGTTAAGGATCGCGGTGAGAAGAGGTTGTAACGCGAAAGTCCGGAGCCGTCTACCCATCTCGGAGGTTGTTCTAAATCTACGAGCTGATTAGCAAGTAGATGATCTTGGGCCAGACGTCCGTCTAAGGTGTCCGATAGGGTAGCGGATGCAAGGATCAATAGCTGTTCTGCCAAAAAATTATCACTGACTACCATCATCCTTCTATACACCGAATCTGAAGCAACGCTGTACAGCAGCTGTTCAGGTCCCTTGGGCAATTCAGCTATAGATCCAATGGTTTTACCGCTAAGTTCTCCCAGAAGGGTACGTGTCAACAAAGGGCTTGTTTTAAATGGGATTGCAATAGTATCTTTTCGGTCAAAAGAATGATAAAAACGATTCTTTTCCTCTTCGCGATTGGTTTTAAAAGTAATAGCGGCAACACTGTCCTTAAAATATGAGGGCATCACCTTGGCAGTACCTTGGTTAAATAGGGTAACCACATTCCCATACAAGGGCAATCCACTTCGTTCGGGATGGTAGCCGTAACTGTAATCATCCCAAGCCCATCCCGGACCAAAACGTCCGCCTTTAAAATTGGAAAGATTTAGGGCGATATGCTTGTGCGAGTTTAAAAATTGAACGACCGTACTGTCCTTAAAATACGGATGCAATTGCGTAGGGTCTCCCAAACCTTCCATATACAAGGTATCACCCTGCACGATATAACGTACAGACGGAATTTTTGAAGGGAGTAATTGAAGTGCCGTGTACAACGTAGCGATTTTGACATTGCTGGCAGGTGTAAAATACTTCTGACCATTGTAATCAAAAAGTGTTTTCCCGTTGGAAGCATCGACAACGGTCAACCCTGTAAACTGATTTTTCGAGGCATCTGATTGCAATATTCGATGTGTATTTTTTTCGAACGCCCTATTTTTTGTGGAAGCACAAGCGGTACATAGTAAAACGCCCAAAACCGTAAAAAGGGGTTTTTTAAACAAAATCTGAAAAAAACTGAACGCTCGTACCATCGATGTTTAGGGAGTTTAACACGAAATTAGACAATTTTTAACTAGCCACCCACAATAAATGAGGCATTTTTTAGTTAACTTGGGTAGACAACCTAATTAAACATTTTGATATATGGCTAGAGCTATGCTGGAGTACACGAAAACCGTGTTACAAAAAGTTAGTTTCGATACGAGATTATTTTGTAAAGAAGTGAAAAAAGCAATTTCTAGATTGCTGCCTGAAGAAGTGGAAGAGCTAAAACAATGGTTGAAGCAATTTCTAACCGATAAACCGGAATTACAAGAAAGTTTACTTTACTTGAAAGCATAATACAAAAGCCCTGACCAACCGTCGGGGTTTTTTTATACCCACAACCCCAAAAATACCCTCGTACATTATTCTTTGGTCCGTTGAACCTCATAAATGCAGTTGCATGCCACAGCTAAAATACTTCTTCTTTACTGTTGTTCTTGTCTTTGCCTCCTGTAATAGCGGAGGAACAAATAAAGTAACCTCCGAAGCTCCATTAAGTATCCATAACATCGTAGGTAATTGGGAATTGTCGCAGACAAAGATCAGTCCGGGAGGCCCCGTTGAATGGTCTATGGCCGAAAATAAAAACACCTATCGATTTGAATTGAATGGCAGCTACATCTATTTGGATAACGGGAATGAGGAACGTAGTCACCTAGGTACTTATAACGTAAAAGACAACGAATTACAACTTACCCATACTGCAGGGGGTGAGGAGGCAAAAACAGCTACCTACCGTATGACTTTATCAAACTCCGAGTTAATCCTTGATTTTGTGGGATGTAGTGAAGAATGCCGTTTAAAATATAAAAGAATTGCAGAGTAATCTATTTGCTCAGGGGGCTAATGATTTTTACATCTTGAAAAGCAATTGCACCCCGTATTACCGAAGATATGACATCTTTTAAAGCCTCAATAATCTGTATTTTCAACTCGTTTTTGTGATATATTAAGCTTACTTCCCGCGCCGGGCTCGGCTCATTGAAGTGTTTTAGATTTTTGCTCTTTTCCGCATCAAGTTCTAGTGTATTTAGGAAAGGAAGCAAGGTCATGCCCAAACCTTCATTGGCCAAATTCACCATTGTTTCAAAGCTACCGCTCTGCAATTGAAAGTGGTCTTCAGTGAAATTTTTGGGTGCCTTGCAGAGGTTAATGACCCCATCGCGAAAGCAATGGCCATCTTGCAATAACAGTACATCGTTGATTTCCAAATCAGAAGGGTTCAATTTATCACTATTGCCAAGTCTATGGTTTTTGGGTACATACCCTACAAAAGGTTCATAATACAACGGCCGCTCCTTAATATATTCTATTTCCAAAGGGGTCGCCGCGATGGCGGCATCTAAATGACCGTCGTGAATATTACGGATCATACTTTCAGTGCCTTGTTCCTTGATAATCAGATTTACTTTGGGATATTTATGGATAAAAGTCTTCAGAAACATAGGCAGCAGCGTAGGCATCACCGTTGGGATGATCCCTAGCGTAAAATCACCTCCTATAAACCCTTTTTCCTGATCCACGATGTCTTTGATACGACCTGCCTCGTTGACAATATTTTTTGCTTGGGCAATTATTTTTTTTCCCACTTCGGTAATCCCGATGGGTTTTTTACTTCTGTCAAAAATTAAGACATTCAGTTCATCTTCCAACTTTTGCACCTGCATACTCAACGTTGGTTGCGTAACAAAGCTTTTCTGCGCTGCCAAAGTGAAATTTTTATATTCGGCTACGGCCAGTACGTATTGTAATTGGGTAATCGTCATGTGTTCTTTTTATGCCTGACAAAAATACTAAAACCATCAATAAATCTTATAGTTTTTTGATTATTTATGCTATAAATTGATAGTGTTTAAGGAGGTATAGGGGTTTGGGATAAGTGGTTTCAATAAAAAATAGGAGCATCTTGACTGCTGAAAATGTTTCGTTACCTACAAACTTTAGTATTTCACGTATCTTAAATCAGTTTTTAATAGATTTTAGAGGGTCTGAATTTAAACGTAGGAAGACACACTAAAACCAATTGTATTGCTAGGTATCTCGGGGTACATTAAGAATTAAAACTATTGAGTAATTGTGCTAACTTTTCTTTATTTCTTGCTGTTATGTTAATGCGGGTATTATCACTTAAGATAACGGTCTCTTTTTTATAAACAGATTTCACATGATTCATATTGACCAAAGAAAACCTACCGAGTCTATGAAAACCTTTATAGGATAATATGTTTTCATAATATTTCAGAGCATTTGATGCAAGCAGTGTTTTACCTGACATCATGTAAAACTGAGTGTAATTTCCTTCCGCCTTACAGTGAATAATCTCCTTAATATCTATTACTACATGTTCTGTTCCCACGTGTAGTAAGAATTTGGTCCCATTCTGTTGCACAAAATCCTTTAAAATTTCTAAACGATTATGCTCGAACAGCCTTTTCTTTTTAATTTTAAATTGATTTATGGCCCGCAACACTTCAGTATCGTCATAAGGTTTGGTTAAATAGGTAAATGCAAAATAGTCAAAAGCATTTTTCATAAATTCGCCATGAGCCGTAATAAATATGATCTCAAAAAACGGATTGTCAAGTTGATCCAAAATATCAAAAGCTTTGCCATCACTTAAAATAATGTCCATCAAAATCAAATCTGGCCTATGCTTCAAAATTGCCTCAACAGATGCGTTTATTGTTTGACAAGTACCTAAAACTTCTACCTGGGGTACTTTCTCTCGCAGTAAATTTTCCAAGTGGTCAGAAGCTACTTTATTATCTTCTATTATAAGTGTCTTGATTTTTTGACTCATTTATTTTTTATCTAGCTTTGATGGGTATGACATAACCGTAACCATTTATGAGAACCTTCATCTTCTTTTTACTATTCTTGATACACTTGGGTTGCTACGGCCAAGAAATTAAATATACGCAACAAGCTGCAGATTCATTTAAAATTAAACCACTAAATGAGGAGAACCTTGAAAAGTTTAAGCAAATACTAAAGTCAGACGAACAGCTTTTTGGGTGGACTAAATACTATGCCTATTTAGGGTACCGAAAAGCAGTAATTAAAGAACATGATTCCGCAAAGTGGTATGCCAAAAAGGCAATAGATGTATTTCAAAATCTTTACCAAAAACACCCAAATGAAGAAAAGTGCCTCGTGCAGGCGTACTATGCACTTGGATTTATTGCCCGATTGGAAGAGCGCTTCGAAGCATCTACGACGCATATGCTTAGTGCATTAAAAATAGCGGAAGATTATGAGGTACCGCTAAAATCATACATTACCAATACCATTGCCAACAATAAGCTTTCACTAGGTAATTATGAAAATGCGCTGGTTTACTATAAGAGAAACCTACAAGACAGTCTGTTTATAAAATCTCCACAGGCCGAAATTACCAACCTTACCAAAGTTGGGATTTTGTATCTTGAAGGATATCTCAACCAACCCGATTCTGCAAAATTCTATTTAAAAAAAGCATTAACAAGAAGTCTTAATACCGAATACAAAAACAACGTACCTTATATATATGCCAATCTTGCCGATTATTTCAGAGGCAAAAATGAGGATTCGACCTTATTTTATTACAGAGAGTCGAAAGTAGCCTTCGAAGATTTTGTAGTAGATAAAAACTCTTCTCCAGATAATACTGATTTATATCAAATTACAAATAACAGCTATGTCGCGATATTTGAAAACCAAATTCCACGAGCTATAAAAGACTTGAATTTTGTGGTCGATAGCTTACGGAATAATATACATGATAGAAACGATCGGGATATTTTAAGAACGGCCTATGACAATCTGGTATTGGCATATGAAAAAAGCGACAATTTCAAAGCAGCCACCGTTTTATTGAAAGAAAGACAAGTGTTTGAAATTGAGTTTCAACAATTACAGCTAACCCAACAACTCGAAAAATTAGAATTGGAATTTGAGACCAAAAAGAAAGAGGAAGAAATTCTAAGCTTAAAAAAAGAAGCGGAAACAACCGCAACAATTCTGCAACAACAACGTATCATTGGCTATAGCGCCATTGGTGGTGGTTTATTGTTACTGGGCATTGGATGGTTGATTTATAAACAAAAAAGACTGAACGAAAAATTCAAACTTGTTTCGTTGGAACAACGTCTTCTGCGTTCACAGATGAACCCCCATTTTTTGTTCAATGCCTTAACAACAGCAGCTCTTTTGATAGATGAAAAGGCGGAAAAGGCAAAAGGGTATATCGTAAAATTGGCAAAATTACTTCGATTGACCCTTGAGAATTCTAGAGAAGATTTTGTTTCATTAGACAGTGAAATAGAGGCCTTCACTAGTTATTTACAGTTGCAATCGGATTTCTCTGAGAAATTTGATTATGATATAACGATAGATTCTAATCTAGAAACGGAGTATATAGCCATTCCACCAATGCTCATTCAACCCTTTCTTGAAAATGCGGTACTTCACGGTATAGGAAACTCAAAAAACCGAGGTGATATCAAAATCTCAATTAAGAAAGCAACTTCCGATACCGTTGTTTGCACCATCACCGATAATGGGATAGGCCTTGCACAAAAAATGAATAGCAATACCGGAAACCACGAATCACTGTCGCTCAAAATCGTACAAGAACGATTGGCTCTTTACCACAAAAGCAATGAGACGCTCGTTAGCCTTCAAAATTTAAAAGAAGTTGATCCAAATTTGAACGGCACTCAAATAATGTTTTCCATTCCTTTTGATACACTTTAGAAAATGAAAACCGTTTAGATGTTGTTTTCCTGCGTTAAAAGAATGTGTTATACACTTCGTACATAACTACTTATATTCAATGTATATATACTTTAATTTAAGGTATTATTAATCCTTAAATTAAAGTAGTATGAAAAAAAAGAATCTAGGGAGCTTGTCTTTGAATAAAAAGATAGTTTCAAATTTGAATTTAGAATCGATTGTTGGGGGTACAGGTGATGAGTTCACTTGGAATGCGGACTGTGCCAGACCAACAGTGACTACGAATGACACCTCGGTACATTGCGGAAATACAACAGTTCCAGCGCCTACTTTAGCGGGGCGTTCCGTATGTATTTGTAGATAGGGAAAAGTTGCCAAAGGCAATTATAGGTCTTGTATAGTTTTTTCAATTGCCTCTTTAGGTTGATGAAATTTTTGATTTGAACCTCTGTTGAAATTTTAGGCTGCCTAAATAAGTTTAGGCAGCTTTTTATCTGTGGTCATTAACTTTTCCTCAATCGATATGAAACTAACTACAATGCCACGGATGTTCCCCACAACTCCTGTTTAAAATCATCTTTTACCACGTGACTTTTAGCTCATTCAACTTAACGAAAAGCGTAGAATAAATTTCTTCTAGGTCATTTGGAATCACTGTAAATAGGATTTCCCGAATAGCCACATTCTGGAATCGGTAGTTCACCTGAAAACAAAGAAATTTTCTAAAATATGCACAAGCGGTGCTTTGTACAAAAAGAAAAAAGCCCCCACATTTGTGAAGGCTTTTATGTATTTACGGGGCTTACTAGCTATGAACCAGTGCGTAATGCCCTGGTATTAGAAACGTATTCTAAACTCCTTGTCTTCGTCGGTAATTTCGAATTTGGCACCGTCAAATGATGGTGGTCCCATGGCCATTTCATTACCGCTCATCCCATAGCTTTCTTTGGGCATTCCGTTGGC
>CALIIC010000128.1 GCA_938020445.1 uncultured Flavobacteriaceae bacterium
AAGGGCCGCCAGTTCGAACAGGGGAAACTGGACCTGAAAGACCTGTACGATATCGCGGAAAGCAATGGGGAGATAGCGGCGAAAAGCGGTAAACAGGAACTCTTCGAGAACATCATTAACCAATATATATAGGGGATATGAGACCTCCTTTTTTTGTTACCAACCCCCAGGGCTTTTCCTAGGGGTTTCTTTTAGACCTAAGTGATGGCTAGATTGTCGAAGTATAAATAATGTGTTATCTTAACTGTCTCAGCCACAGAAAGATTCAGCTAAATATGCAGTGTAAAACCAGTACTATGAATTTAAACAATTCAAGACAGCGTACATTGCTCAAACCACTACATAGATTATGAAAAAAGCTAAAAAAACAAATACTCTTGGTGCTCCTAAGACAAG
The DNA here is from genome assembly GCA_938020445.1 of uncultured Flavobacteriaceae bacterium. GTDB lineage: Bacteria > Bacteroidota > Bacteroidia > Flavobacteriales > Flavobacteriaceae > Pelagihabitans. The sequence goes on from CALIIC010000128.1 coordinate 397, forward strand.
AACCCGCCGGAATTTTGTCAAAAACACGGCACTTTTAACCGGAGGATCCATGCTACTGCCCCAGTTAAACATGAACGCGATGTACAATGCCTTTAATGATAAAAAACTCAAAATCGCCCTAGTAGGTTGTGGAGGACGTGGTACAGGAGCTGCAATTCAGGCACTGAATGCAGATGAGAACGTTGAATTGGTCGCCATGGCAGATGCTTTTGAAGATCGCCTCAATACCAGTTTGATCAATATTGGAAAGGAAATGGGGGAAACCAAGAAGGTGAATGTACCCAAGAAACATCAATTTGTAGGTTTTGATGCTGCACAAAAGGCAATGGATCTAGCCGATGTAGTATTATTGGCCACACCACCTGGTTTTCGACCACAGCATTTTGAATATGCCATTGATAATGGCAAACATGTTTTCATGGAAAAACCGGTTGCTACGGATGTTCCGGGGGTGCGAAAAGTATTGGCTGCTGCGAAAAAAGCAAAAGAAAATAAGCTAAATGTAGTAGTAGGGCTTCAAAGACATTACCAGGATAATTATTTGGCTGCCATAGAACAATTGAAACAAGATAAAATTGGTAAAATTGTGTCTGGTCAAGTGTATTGGAATAGTGGAGGCGTATGGGTACGGGAACGAAAACCGGAACAGACCGAGCTTGAGTACCAGATGCGCAATTGGTATTACTTCAACTGGCTGTGTGGGGATCATATTTTGGAACAGCATATACATAATATAGATGTGGCCAATTGGTTTATTGGCGAGTATCCTATTTCCGCACAGGGTATGGGAGGGCGACAAATTCGCAATGGTAAGGACCATGGGGAGATTTTTGATCATCATTTTGTAGAATATACGTACCCAAGTGGGGCGGTGATAGCAAGTCAATGCCGGCACCAACCGGAAACGATGAGCAGAGTTTCTGAGTTTTTTCAAGGAACGAAGGGAACGGTTTCCACTGAGGGTGATAAGGCGATGCTGCGCTCTTGGGACGGGAAACTCCTATTTGAACACCGGGGAAAGGATGATCCAAACCCCTATCAGGTTGAGCATATCAAGTTATTTGAATCCATTCGAAATGGTGGTGTCATAGCGAACGCTGAAAATGGTGCGAAAAGTACCATGACCGCTATTATTGGGCGCATGGCAACCTATTCTGGCAAGGTAATAAAATGGGAAGAGGCAATGCAATCTGAATTGAAATTGGTGCCCGATACGCTGACTTGGGAAAGCCCGGCACCGGTACAACCCGATGCCAATGGTTTGTACCCTATCCCGACACCTGGAAAAACAGTGGTCATGTAACTTCAAAACTTGCCATGTATTGTAAGGAATGGACGTGTCGAATACCGGATTAAATTGCATAAACCTATGATATCTTTGAACCATGTAAAGCGGGTTTTTTGGGTGGTACTGATGTTTGTTTCTTGTAAGGAAGAAAAGAAAGTAGAACAACCCTTGAACGAAAAAACACCACCGAACATTATTTATATACTGGCGGATGATTTGGGATATGGGGAAGTAGGCGCATATGGCCAAGAAAAAATAGAAACGCCCAATATAGATGCATTGGCCAAAACAGGTATGCTGTTTACACAACACTACTCGAGCGCACCGGTATGCGCACCCGCTAGGTACATGTTTTTGACAGGGAAACATGCCGGACACGCATTTATTCGGGGCAATAGTGAATGGAAGGAGCGGGGTGCCGTATGGGATTATCGCGCGATGGCGAACGATTCGACTTTGGAAGGCCAGGGCCCTATGCCTGAAAATACGATCACCATGGCCCATCGCTTACAAGAAGTGGGTTACAAGACGGCTCTAGTGGGGAAATGGGGCTTGGGAGCTCCACATACGAAATCGATACCCAACGAAATGGGATTCGATTTCTTTTATGGCTATAACTGCCAACGACAGGCACATACCTACTATCCATTACACCTTTACAAGAATAGGAATAGAGTGCATCTATCCAACGATACGGTTCCCCCGAATACCCCTTTCCCAGAAGGATACGACCCGCTTGATGCTGCCAACTATACCGATTTTAGTTTGGAAGAATACAGCCCTGACCTGATGTTCAATGAGATCACACAATTTGTTGATACCCATAGCACTTCCCCGTTTTTTCTATACTGGGCAACACCCATACCACATGTAGCACTGCAGGCCCCGCAACGATGGGTCGACTATTACAGTAAAAAATTCGGCCCCGAAGAGCCTTATTTATCAGATGGGAAAAAGAAGAGGTATTTACCACATCGTAGTCCGCATGCCGGCTACGCCGCCATGGTTTCTTATTTAGATGAAAACATTGGCAAATTGGTGCAGCAGTTAAAGGACAAGGGAATTTATGAAAATACACTGATTGTTTTTACCTCGGACAATGGTCCTAGCTATGCAGGGGGAGCAGATCCCATTTATTTTGATAGTGCGAAACCGTTCAAAGGAATGTTCGGAAAGGGAAAAGGCTTTTTGTACGAAGGGGGTATTCGGGTACCGATGATCGCTTCATGGCCAGGTAAAATAGCGCCGGGCACTAGAAATGAACACGTTTCCGTACACTTTGACATGCTCGCTACTTTTGGGGAAGTTGCCGGCTATACGGTACCTTCCGATTCCGATGGTATTAGTATGATGCCTACAATGTTGGGGGATGGCCTTCAAGAAAAACATGAATTTCTTTACTGGGAATTCCCTAGTTATGGAGGGCAAGTTGCTTTTCGGATTGGCGATTGGAAAATCGTACGGCAAAATTTATTGAATAAGGATGAACCCACAATCGAGTTGTACGACTTGGCAAAAGACCCTTTGGAAACGACCAATGTGGCTGCGGCACACCCCGAAGTACTTCAAATAGCTTCGGAAATCTTTGACAAAGAAAGAGAAAAACCCGAATTAGAGAATTTTCAAATTCCATTGATTGATAATGGGTTGCTTACTAAAAAATAGAAGTAACTTTACGATTCGCTTATCTGAACGATGTTATGAAATTTGTACTAAAGGCCTTTTTGCTTTTTGTGGTTTTCGTAGGAACTTTTTCTTGCCAGCATCGGCCTGAAAAAAGACAAAAAGATACGATTGAGATGGTTCCCGAGGAAGCTAAAAAAACTTCGGAAACCATACGGGTACTTGAACAAAAACCCAATGATGTTGGAAGACCCACCGGAATGGTATGGATTCCCGGTGGAACACTGGTACAGGGAGCCTTGGAAAATGATACCCTCGCGATGGGACACGAAAAACCGGCGCATAAAGTAGCTGTGGATGGCTTTTTCATGGATATTGATGAAGTAACCAACGACCAATTTCAACGTTTTATCGATGCCACGGGCTATGTGACGGTTGCCGAACAGGAAATCGATTGGGAAGAGATGAAAAAGCAACTTCCCGAAGGAACGCCCAAACCTCATGATAGCATCATGAAACCTGGTTCTTTGACCTTCAAAAAATCAGAAACACCTTTACCCAATCTATATGATTTTTCGCAATGGTGGGAATGGACCATCGGTGCGGATTGGAGGCATCCCGGTGGCCCGGAAACAGATATTATTGGCAAAGAACATTATCCCGTAGTGCATATTTCCTATGAAGATGCACTTGCCTATTGTGATTGGGCAGGACGTCGTTTGCCTACGGAAGCTGAATGGGAGTATGCCGCCAGAGGAGGACGCAATGGCGTACCATATGCTTGGGGAGCAGATATATCAATGCTATCTAAAATGGCCAATACATGGGAAGGGGAATTTCCCATAGAAAATACCAAAGAAGATGGTTTTGAAAGCAGGGCTGTCGTGAAATCATACCGCCCCAACGATTTTGGACTCTACGATATGGCGGGCAACGTATGGGAGTGGACAAGCGATTGGTACAATAGCAAGTATTATAGGGAGCGCGCCGCAAAAAACGAGGTCGCCTTAAACCCTTCTGGTCCGGAAGCGCCTTTTAATGCCCAAAACCCATATGCTCGGGAAAAGGTCATCAAAGGAGGGTCTTTTCTTTGTAGTGATACGTATTGCGCCAGTTATCGAATTTCGGCCCGGATGGGAAATAGCATCGATTCTGCACAAGAACATCTTGGGTTTCGAACGGTGGCTACCCCAGAAATGGTGCGCCAAAACCAACAAAAAAATAAAGAATAATGCAGTTTTTGAATACTTTCACTCCTGATTTGGTGATTGAATCTCCAGGAAGAATTAACCTAATAGGTGAACATACCGATTATAATATGGGATATGTATTGCCCACTGCCATTGAGAAAAAAATAATTTTTGAATTTCAGAAAAATGGCTCCGATAGCGAATGCAATGTATATAGCAAGGGTTTCAATGTAGGCTTTCAATTAGACTTGAACGAACTGTCTAAAAGTGAGATTGAGTGGGAAAATTATATTTTGGGGGTCCTAAACGAGATTTCCAAAAGAACCGATAAAGTAAATGGATTTAACTGTACTATTCAGAGCAATTTACCTGCAGGGTCCGGACTTAGTTCTTCTGCTGCTTTGGAATGCGGTTTGGCGTTTGGTCTAAACGAGTTGTTTGACTTGGGCCTATCGAAGATCGATATTGTGCAACTTTCCCAGATTGCAGAGCATACTTATGCGGGAACACAATGCGGTATCATGGATCAATTCGCTTCGGTAATGAGCGAAACAGGAAAAGTAATTTTACTGGATTGTAAAACACTTGAAAGTAAAATGATACCGATTACTTTGGATCCCTATACCCTTATACTTCTAAATACGAGGGTATCACATAACTTGGCCACAAGTGAATACAATGTGCGAAAAAACGAGTGTGAGCAAGGCGTTGAAGTCATAAAACAGTATTTTCCCGAAGTGACCAGCTTAAGAGATGTTTCGGAGAAAATGCTACTGCACTGTAAACCACATTTAAATGAAATTGTTTACAAGAGGTGTTCATTTATTGTGGCTGAAAACCAACGTGTGCTGGAAGTTGCTGCGGCGCTAGAATCGAATGATCTTACCAAAGTAGGGGCGTTATTGTATGAAGCACATGAAGGAATCAGTAGTCAATACGAGGTAAGTTGTCCCGAATCCGATTTTTTGGTCGCCGTGGCAAAGACAGATGCAAATGTGCTAGGGGCGCGGCAAACTGGTGGAGGATTTGGAGGGTGTACCCTAAATATTGTTCATCGCGAAGCGGTAGCATCTTTTATAGAAATGGCAACCAAAGAATACAAAGAAAAGTTCGATATTGAATTGGAAGCATTTGAAGTACGACCCAGCAGAGGAACCAAGGTAGCAGGATTAGAAGTGCGATAAACTCCCTTCCTAGGCTCCGGCCAATGCCTTTTCCAATTCCCCTTTTCGAAGACGGCTCATCGGTATTTTTTCATCTCCAATTTCGACGTTCGTACTTGAAAAACGATCAATTTTCTCTACATTCACGGCATAGGATTTGTGAATACGAAGAAATTTATCTTCCGGCAGCTTTTGTAAAAAAGCTTTCAAGGTAGACAATACGAGTATTTTGCTGTCAATAGTAATGATCTTGACATAATCGCCCAATGCTTCGATCCACTTTATATGATCAATGTATAGCTTCCTTTTTTGCAGATTGCTATTCACAAAAATGAAATCTTGAGGAATCCCTTCTTCCAAACCACGGGAATGGTTGGTCACCGCACGTTGAATCGCGGTGTTAAACCGATCCACACCTACCGGTTTATGAAGATAATCTGTAACATCATAATCAAAAGCGCGCAATGCATAATCGGGCTTTCCGGAGATTATAATGATTTGCGGTCGATTTTCAAGAGCGTCTAAAAAGTCGAACCCATCTACAATAGGCATTTCAATGTCTAACAGAATCAAATCGATTTCGGTATAACGCATTCCTTCTCTTGCCGCCACTCCGTTTTCATAGACTCCTTCCAAGCGCAAACTTGAATTTTTTTCTACCAATTTGGAGATGACTTTAAGCTGTATGCCCGAATCATCAACTACTACTGTTTTTAATACTTTGCTCACGGTTAGTGCTGTTTAAAAACGAATTCCAAATTTAAACATGATTTAGGGATTAAAAAATCTATTCCCATTACTTTTCTATACGATTTATACAAAAACGCATCAAATATTATCAGAAAATATTGATTGTCCATAAATCCTTCACGTACCCTACAAATCCAAAATAGGATATTCTTATGCCTTGTACTATCATTTTAACACAAATTGAAAGTAATTAAGATAAAAAGAGACTAAGGGTACCTTGAGGAACCTTTGCTTATTTTTTGAAGGAACGCGAAGATTGCCTCATAACTTTTAATAACTAAAAAGGAAGTTTTTTTGCAAAAAAACTACTTTTGTAATACAAACGTTTACCATAAGAAATCAAATTATGTCAGTGCAAATAGAACGAGTAAAAACATTAATAATAGGTTCAGGTCCCGCAGGATATACCGCTGCAATTTATGCAGCCCGGGCGGATCTAAAACCGGTCGTATACACGGGTATGGAACCTGGTGGCCAATTGACGACCACTACGGAAGTGGATAACTTCCCAGGATATCCAGAAGGAATCGATGGCCCTACAATGATGGTACAGTTACAGCAACAGGCCGAACGGTTTGGTACAGAGGTGCGTATCGGAATGGTCACGGCTGTTGAGTTGAGTGATGAGGTAGGGGGTATTCATATCGCTACCATCGATGATAGTAAAAAGATAGAAGCGGAAACCGTTATTATTTCTACGGGTGCTTCTGCCAAGTATTTGAACATTCCCAGTGAGCAGCGCTTGCGAGGAGGAGGTGTTTCTGCTTGTGCGGTATGTGACGGCTTTTTCTACAAGGGGCAGGATGTTGCGATTGTGGGGGCCGGTGATACAGCTGCCGAGGAAGCTTCCTATTTGGCCAATATTTGTAACAAGGTGACCATGTTGGTGCGTAAAGACCATATGCGGGCTTCAAAGGCCATGCAACATAGGGTAAATAGCCTCAAGAATATAGAAGTACGTTACAATACGGAAGTGGACGAGGTGTTGGGAGAACAGGTGGTCGAGGGATTGCGAATGGTCAACAATCAAAACAACACGAAAGAGGATATCGCGATTACAGGTCTTTTTATTGCCATCGGACATAAACCAAATACCGACATTTTTAAAGGACAATTAGAAATGGATGAAACGGGTTATCTGATAACGCATGGGAAGTCAACCAAAACGAATAAACCTGGGGTATTTGCCTGTGGCGATTCACAGGATAAAGAGTATCGACAGGCGGTCACAGCTGCCGGAACGGGTTGTATGGCAGCATTGGATGCCGAACGTTACTTGGCAACGGTAGATACCGAAGCAGCAGTTGCTTAAGCTCGAAGTGCCCAATAGCATTAAAAAAGGGTCGCTACCAATAACGGTGGTGACCCTTTTTCAGTATTGGGACGAAAGTACCTAATCAATTCTTCGGTAGTTTTCGGAGAAGGTACGATTGCCAGCCTCGTCCAAGGTAATTTGACTATAGCTATCTGAATACAACTGAAGTTCAAACTTAAAAACCTGAACCGTATCAACAATTTGCATCATGGCACCAGAACCATACTCCAAACGTTCTTCTAATTCGTTGGTCGTGTTTTTGTAGGAGCCAAAACCGAACCATTCAGCAGGATCTTCTGGAGAATAGCGGGTCCACATTACCTTGCCCTTACTATAAATCTTTACTTGTCGATACCCATTGGTATTGGGAATGGTATCTGAAACATGTTGATCTTCATAATTGAACCGATTTACCAATTCCCAGGTACCCTCCAAAGAATCTTCCTTTTGCGCTTCTGAAGATGTTAAGGCCATGGTCAGTACCATGACCGAGAAAAGTGAGATCAAGCCTACTAGTTTTTTCATGGTCGCGTGTTTTATGTTAATAGTTGGGAAACACTAAAAAGATACAATTTTTATTATCAAATTCATAAAATAAAAACACATATTTTGTGAATTACGTAACAAATAGTCAATAAAATCAGAAAACACTATTATTTGTAGGAATTCAGGGATGTGGTAAGCTTTGAAATGTCTTCATAAGTATGAGCCGCACTAAGAATTATTCGACTCATTAAATCTGCTTTCTCATCGGGGTAATTAAAGCTTGTAACTAGGATGCCTGCCTTTTTAAGATGTTGGGTCAAAGCTTCATTTTTGTAACTGAACGCCGGGTGTTGCGGCATAGAAAGAAAATGGGAGGTATTGTGCAGCTGTTCTTTAAATAGTTTTATGTTCCGCGATAGGACCAGCCTGTTTCTGTGGTAGATATCCTTTGCCTGGGATAGCGTTGCCAAAGCAGCCGGCGAGGCGGGGCTTGCTCCTCCAAAAAAAATGGATTCGGTCATTTGTGCGATTCGTTGTTTCGTACCAAAAACGGCTCCTGCTTGTATGCCAAACCCTTTTCCTAAGGAGCCGCATACGATTAATTCTTTTGGGGCAAATGTTTTGATTTTTCTGAATACGCCGCCTCCCTGTTCACCAACGATGCCAATGCCATGGGAATCATCTACGACCAAAATTAGTTCTGACAGGGGTAAGGTTTGCAATGCTTCAAAATCTGGGAAGTTGCTGCCCGAAAAATCAATGGCATCTAAAAACACCACCGGTGTTTTTGAAGGGGTTGTTTCCAAGTGTTGCCTTAAGGCAATGTTTAGGGTGGCGAAGGTGGTATAAGATTTGGCTTTTGAAGCGAAAAGTGCCGAATGCGTATTCGGCGCATAGAAAAGACGGTATTCCGGGCTGCTCATTTGACGCACAACGAATTGTCCGGCTAAATAGCCCGAAGATAGGGTAGTGCACGCTCCACTACCAACCCAGCTACTTAGCAGTGTTTCTGCCCGTTCAAATACTGAAATGCGTAAGTTCGATTTTCGCGAGGCACCATAATTGGTGCCGTACTTTTTAATATTTGAAATAAACAGCTGCTGGAACGCTTTATCCGTTTGAAGTCCCAAGTAGGCGGTACCACCAAAATATAGATAGTGGTCTCCGTTAAGTTGTACCGCTCTGCCGGGAAAAGAATCAATATAATCTGCCATTATCGAAGCTCTATTCCACTACCGGGTCTATCGGGGAAACGTAAGACTCCCTGCGCTTTAATTTCAATGCCGTCTGCGATGTCTTTTTTTAATAGTAAGGGACCGTCCATATCCACATAGTCCAATTGCGGAAGCAACTGTGCTATCGCAGAAATACCTACCGTAGATTCGGTCATACATCCTACCATTACCTTTAACCCCATTTCTTTTCCCTCTTTTATCATTCGCAAGGCCGGTGTGAGTCCGCCACATTTGGTCAGTTTTATGTTGATTCCATTGAAATGCAAACCACAGCGTTTCACATCGCTTTCAACGATACAACTTTCGTCTGCAATTACTGGAAGTACGCTGTTATGGGCAACATACTCCATGCCTTCCCAGTCAGTCGCTTTAAGCGGTTGTTCCAAGAATTCAACACCTAAATCTTTTAATAAAGGAGCATTTCGGACCGTTTCTTCAGCAGACCAAGCGCAATTGGCGTCAATTCTGAACTTTGCATTGGTATGAGACCTCAATGCTGCTACGATCGCCACATCGTTCGGGGTGCCAAGCTTTATTTTATAAATGGGCCAAGGTGTCTCTTTCATTTTTAGCACCATTCTTTCCGGGGTATCGATTCCAATGGTATAATTGGTAGTAGGGTAGTGGTCAATGTTCGTTCCCCAAAGTTCATAAAGTGGCTTCCCCTTTAGTTTACCGAATAAGTCATGTGCTGCCAGATCTAAGGCACAGATGGCAAAGTTGGTCAACCCTTTGGAAACTAAAAATGCATGAAACACTTCCGGGCTAGTGAACGTAACTTTTTCCAATTCACCTTGTATTTGTTGAATTTCTGCCATCATGCTCTCAACAGTGATGGCATAGTATGGGTTGGCGGTCGCCTCCCCAAAACCGGTCTTTCCATCCAAAGAAAGAGATACGATCAAGGAGTCTTGAAAATCATGGGATTCCCTAGAGATACTAAAAGTATGTTTTAGGGCCAAAATATACTTTTTAAGATGTACTTGCATTGGTTATGTTGTTTGCTACTAAGATAGCCAATGCGCTTCAAGCAAAAAAAAGAAAACCTTCGATGACCAATATGATTATCGAAGGTTTCAAGTGCTTAGGGTTGTTCTAAGTACTAATCTCTGTGCACAATGCTTCCAGAGATATTCTTTTTACTTTGTACGGAGGCATCCCCATAATAGCTAATGTTACCGCCAGAACTGGCGTTGGCATTCAAGGATTCTGAAACATTGATACTTAGGTTGCCTCCACTACTTGCATTGGCTTGGCAAATTTTTGTTTCTAACTTTCCTGCGTTGATGTTACTACCGCTGCTAACGTCAATATCAACGTCGGCTGCTTCGCCTAAGATAGAAAGGTTGGCTCCGCTACTTCCATCGATTTCAACATCATCGGCTTCCAACTCTACTTTTACAATGGCACCACTGCTACCATCGATTTCCAAATCGTCTGCTTTTACAGTGTTTTGCGTTTTCAAATGCGCACCACTTGATCCTTTCAAAGCCGTTACTTCTGGCAATGATACATATACATTCTTGGTACCACTACCAATATTTTTAATGGCATGTACGCTAAGCTTCCCATTTTTGATGTCAGTTCCGATCAATTCGATCAGGTTTTCATCGGCTTCTACTTTAATTTCAAACTCATCTGCCTGGGTAACATATACCATAAGACCTTCAGAGGCCGATATTTCCGTGAATTCACCTGAAATAGGGCGACTTTCTGTGGTGACAACTCCGTTCCCTTTTTTTCCAGGGTCAAAGTTAAATACACAGGATGAACAGAAAAGGGCAAGT
>CALIIC010000129.1 GCA_938020445.1 uncultured Flavobacteriaceae bacterium
AACAAGTTCAATCAAAAAGACATCACTACTTGGAAAAAAGATATGGCCGAATGGACAGGGATTAAATTTGCAGGTTTATAAAAAGCAATAAAGAAGGTTTTAAATATTAATTGGTTACCTATAGCAATACCATATGTATAGAATTAAAGATGAACGAATAGTAAAAACCTTAAACAGATTGCATAAAAGTGCGTCTTCTCAAACGTTTACAATGATTAAGGGTATCAGTAAAAGCATTTTTAGGAAATTAGAACCCAAAGATATGAAAGATGCTTATATCGCAATTTCGAGAGACCAAGGCGAATTCATTTATAATTTGTTGGTCGAAAAAGAAGCAAAGAACATAATAGAATTCGGAACCTCTTTCGGTATTTCCGCCATTTATCTTGCAGCAGCAGCAAAAGTTAATGGTGGTACAGTAATCACGTCGGAATTATTGGCCAATAAATGTAAAATTGCACAACAAAATTTTGATGATGCCGGGTTAGGCAAATGGATAGATTTGAGGGAAGGAGACGCCATGCAAACTTTAAAAGAAGTGCCCGAAAACGTCGATTTTATATTACTTGATGGATGGAATGAACTGTATTTACCGCTGATCAAAATGCTCATCCCTAAACTTAAAAACGGTACCTTGATTTATACTGATAATGTTGGTTTCCCTACCACAAAACCGTTTTTAGATTATCTCCAATCAAACCCTGATAGATTTGAAAGTAATAAAGTTTATGCGCCTAAGAGCGGTGCTTGGTTGACTGAAGTTATTCGTTGAAATTATTGTATTGCTTAAAAGTAAAATATGAGTTGGTAATTTTGATGGACCAATAGACTTGTTTTAATAGAAACCAATTGCAATAAAAACCGGCAAAATTATTTTTTTTTATAAATTGTATTTTACGATTTATAAAAACGAGATACATAAGTTAAAGACGAAAAAAGTAGTAGTGATGATTTTCACCATAAATAGATTCATATTTGCCAGATTTAATGGAGTTCTCTTTAAACCAGGGTAAGGGTGAATTAGAAATGGGTAGTACTTTATCAGTTTAGGGGACTTTTAAGGCGAACTTGTTTTTAAGGCAATTCTACATTTCAGATACTTTTGTTTCATAGATTTTGACTTTAGAAGTTTAATGATCTATTTTTAGTTGTATAGAATTACATCATTTGTGTTTATTAGTTATAGAAATTGCAAAACGGTGTACAGCTTTAAGTTAGCAGGGTAAAATATTGAAAATCAAAGTGGTAGAATTGTTAAAATAGATTTGCCACCCCGACAAGAGCCAGTTCAACTTATGAACTGGCTTTTTTATTTTTAAGAGTATCGTCGCTTTAGGTGTTTGGCGACGAGTGACCCAACATTACCCAGTGGGCAATACTGGCCCCTAGTTAACTCATGGGCTTTTAAGCCATACCTTTTTCTTTTTGTGTCATTTGGTTAATCCCTTTTCTGCCAAAAAATGAGCGGTAGGGGTGTTGACCTAGAAATTTTTGATAGAGAGTACCTTTGGTATCCGGGGCGTTTTTCCTTTTTGTTTTTAATCCCATAACGTATTGCAAGCGGCAGGCACTAGTTTTCTTTTCCGTCTCTTGATTCACTTCCAGTAGTGTCGTTGCTGTTATTCTTTTGTTGCTATTCCCCGCACATGATACAGGCTTGGTAAGACGTATAAATAAGAGCGACCTAGGAGCCTGGTTTATACCATCGTCCAAGATTTAATCATGTTCTTTTGTATTTAAAAAAGAGTAGGGTAAGGCGCCTACTACAAGACAATCGTATGTGCCCTTTCCGATTTTCACTTTACGCCTATCTATCTGGACACTACAAAAACGGAACATCCCAATACCTCGGGGCATGCGCAAGGTAAAAGTTATGGTAAGATTTGGGGGGAACCTTGTATCATTATAAGAGTAGGGGAAGAAAGAAAACGTTAGGAGTTATCATGTTTCAATACCGCTTTTGATGATATTTTGCATACAGGGCTAATTTTGACACAGCACGCTAGGCTAATTTTAATACGATATTTACCCTTACTTTGTTACAAATATTTTATGAAATCACCCTTACTATATTACAAATGGTTATAGTAATTTACCCTATAAGCTTTCTTTAAAAGACGGTTGTTCATTAGATTTCAAGACAATTATTCTTTAAAATGAGTATTATTATCCCCAAAAATAGTATATTTGGGGATAATAATACCCAAAATGAAAAAAAAGAAAGCAACCCTACTTCCAAAATACCAAAAGATAATGGAAGGGGTAGGGGAAAATATCAAGCTTGCTCGCAAGCGAAGAAAGCTTACGACCATTCAGGTATCAGAACGTGCAGGGATAGATAGAAAGACCCTTTATGAAATTGAAAAGGGAAACTCTAAGGTAGCAATTGGTTCCTACTTTAATGTTATGCTTGCACTCGGCTTACAGAATGATTTTTTAAAGCTGGCAACTGATGATGAATTCGGAAGAAAGCTACAGGACTTAAACCTGCTATAATACAAAGTAATGGCACAGAATAAATTCGACATATATGTTTATGCCCATTGGAAGGGAATGCAGGAGGCCAAGATAATAGGCATTCTTGCGGCTCATTACTCCAAAGGGAAGAAATCCTTCAGTTTTGAATACGATAATGATTGGATAAAATCAGAACAACAACTTCTATTGGATCCAGATATCCAATTCTATTCTGGTCCTCAATACCCCAATAACAAAGAAAACTTTGGGGTCTTCTTAGATAGTATGCCAGATACTTGGGGAAGAACACTAATGAAAAGACGTTCGGCCCAAGAAGCAAAGGAAAAGGATCAAAAGGCTCCTACGCTGTATGAAATCGATTATTTATTAGGAGTATATGACCAAAGTCGCATGGGAGCTTTGCGTTTTAAAACGGACCCTTACGGCCCATTTTTGGATAATAGTGAGAGTAACCCAACCCCTCCTTGGTCATCGATTAGAGAGCTTCAAGAAGCAGCAAAGAATTTTGAAAACGATTCGGATAATGATGAGGTAAGAAAATGGTTGGCTGTTCTTATGGCTCCTGGATCTTCCTTAGGTGGGGCAAGACCGAAAGCCAATATTATGGATGAACATGGGAATTTATGGATTGCAAAATTTCCTTCTAAGAACGACAATACAGATAAAGGGACATGGGAATTCTTGGCATATCAGTTAGCTATAAATTGTGGCATTGAAATGGCACAATCTAGAATCGAAAAAATTACGGGGAACTATCATACCTTCTTTACACAACGTTTCGATAGGGTGGAAGGAGACCGGATACACTTTTCATCTTCAATGACCATGACTGGTAATAACGAAGATACCATCCGAGATAACCCAGCAAGTTATCTGGACATTGCCGAATTCATCCAAACCAATGGGGTAAACATTGATAAAAACCTTCACCAATTATGGCGTCGCATTGTATTCAATATCGCAATTTCCAATACCGATGATCATTTACGAAATCATGGCTTCATTCTAACAGCCAAGGGTTGGATACTTTCTCCGGCTTATGATATTAACCCATCAATAGACAAAGATGGTTTGGCATTGAATATTGATATGGATAATAACGCCTTGGATTTGGAATTAGCCAAAAACGTAGGGGAGTACTTTCGATTGGACAATGAGCAAATGGATACCATTATCGAAGAAGTTCTAGACTCTATAAGCCAATGGAGAAAGATTGCGAATGAAATCGGGATTTCGAGGGCAGAGCAAGAATTGATGGCAGCGGCATTTATGGATAGTTAAACCTTGGACTTGCTACATATATGGATGGTATCTATTTATGCACTTAGAATTATCCATAGTTGTAGTAATGATGGCGTGTGTATTTTTTCTTTTGAAAAATCTCTATTCATAGTTTTAAAAAAAAGATAAATTCCTTCTTGAAAGTTTAGAAATTCTTGCATTGTAATAGGCTTTACTACTTAAAGAAATTTGAAAACAGAGAAGTTTTTATTAACGTAAATGTAAGCCTGTGAAGATTGTATTTGACTTTGGAAAAAAAGACGCATAACTTACAATTAATTTCATACCTTTTAACCAAATCGTAACAAGTTAAATCAACTAAAAAGTTACCTATTCGGTTACCTCAAAAGTGTAAAGACCAGCGAGGTACCATAGACTAAAGGATACAGTGGCAAGGGCACGTTCCTACCACCTCGACTATATTTTTTAAACCCCTGTAAATAAATGATTTGCAGGGTTTTGTGATTTTAAAACTACCCCAAAACGGTTCAAACACATCAAATTTCACTATGAAGATGTCCTATTTTATCCTATTCTTAGGGAGGGTCTGTAAATAGGGGTTTTTAATATTTGTATTCTAGGGTAACCCGGATTTGAACTTTAAGAGATAAGCCATATTGTTTTAGCGCATGCATCTTTTTTAAGTGTTTGCATTTTATTTGATTTACGAATTTTATAAGATAGTCCTCAAAAAAGAAGCGTCTTCAAATGCAACTACTAAAGGTCTTACCTTTTATATGAGTTTTCTTTACGTCTCAATATTTTTACAATACGATTCATTACGATTTCCGATAAATTCCATTCGTAGCCCTCAAAATCGGTCGTGTTTATAAATTGAACGACAACGGTATCGATGTCTTCATGGTATTCTGCAAGGCTCTGATAACCAACAACCAGTCCCCCATGCTCGTACTGATAAATGGCGGAATAAATCTCCTGTTCGCCTTCTTTGAATACAGAACCATCGTTCAATGCCCTAAGAAATATGCCAACATCCTCCGCTGTAGCTAACATTCCATATTCTCTGGCTTTAAAATCTTCATCATATCCAACATAATAACCACTCATCACATCTTCTAAATTAACTTCGTCAAGCGAAAAGAAGGTGTTTTTAAGCCCAAGGGGAATCAGAATCTCCTCCTTGATATATTGTTCATGGCTATACCCTGTCACTTTCTCTATGATCCGGCGAAGCAATAAATAATTGGTGTTCGAATATTCATACCCTTTGTCGGGTTCAAAACTTGCGGGAAGATCAAGAGCGAATTCAAGTGCTTTTTTACCATTTTCCTGTTCGTTCTCCCAATACGTGGGATTATCGGTAAAATTGGGAATACCACTTCGGTGTTGTACCATTAATCTAAGGGTTATACTTTTTACGTTTTCTATCCTACCTTCAAGTTCCGGAAAGTAATCGGCAAGCGTTTCATCTAAGGACAAACGGTTGTCTTTTGCTAGTCTAGTAATAGCAACCGCAGCATACAATTTGCTGATACTGGCAATCTTGAACAATGCTTTCGAGTCGGCGGAAATTTTATTTTCGCGGTCTTTCCAGCCACCCGCATAAAATGCCGGTGGTTTGCCCCCTTCGTCCACATAAACGATCATGCCGTCAAATCCGTGGCCAATTGCTTCATCTACCTGTTCTTGAACTGTATCGGGTAACGGTAAAATCCATGCCTTTACCAAAATCCATGGTACGAAGTACAAGGAGCCGATGCTTGCGGCTATAAATAGTATTCTGAGTATTTGTTTTGTTTTTTGCTTTGTCATAATTCTGTAGTTTTTTTACTATCCGAATACTTATAAGTGCTCAACTTTGGCCTTTCGCCAAAAATAGATGGCAAATAGCGTCGTGATAATCGGTAGCATGAGCCCATATTTATCGATCCAAAAAGGACTGCTGTCATTTGTTATCGTCAAGGGTGTGAAGATCTTCTGTATGAATATATTGTGTACGGAATGAAATAGAGCCGCAGGCCACAAGCTTTTCAGACCCCAAGGAAGACTTGAAATTGGTCTTTTCACTAGCTTCAATGTAATTAAGGCAGATAATGCAGGGCACATCATTAAAGCCCCCACATAGATGCTTGTCGGGTTCAATTTGAGTATTGCGTAATAACAGATAGCACTTAGCAAGGTCAAAATTCCCAAAAACAATAGTATCGTCTTCCTGACTTGTTCATGCATTTTTGGTTCGTTGCTTATCATAGCTTTGTATTAGGGGGCTAAAACCTTATTTATAGTCCTCTATTCATGGCCTTTTGATTCCTGTCTTTCTAAAGAGCAGTTCCATAGCCATAACATTGCCCAAAGCTCTAGTCATGGGTCTTAACAGTCTATTCGACTAGTAAGACACCGTACTTTTAGCTTTTCTTAAAGTTCTGATGCCTAAAACTAACAGTGATGCTAGTAAAACGAGGAAATAGATAGTAGTGGTTGTACTCTTAATGAGACTGAAACTGCTTGTTATTGTTACAGAGCTTTTGTTTATATCGGGGTAGCTATTCAGTAAAGCAATGATTCCTATGTTTTCTGCGTAGTCCATCGCTCCGGCTAAAAAAGGCAAAAGACAGAGATATGCCAAGGACGTTTTTAGTTTGTCAAGTTTGTTCAGAAAATAGGCAAGTACCAAGCAATAACATATTCCGAATAATAGTGGGTAAACCATATCTAAGGGTAATTGATAACTTAAATAAGTCTTACGCCCAATTTCCCCGAGTGTGTTGAACAATTGGTTGACATAATTTAAGTCATATCCCATTGGCAACATATCAAGCAATTTCATTCCATTTGAAAATCCCATTGTTTTGGGAATGGCAACAGTGAGCATCAATACATATATTACATTGGTTACTATGAAAAGTGATACTACCTTTTTACCGGCAATATTCCTTTGAAAGAATTTGGTTATTTGTTTTGTTTTTCGCTTTTTCATTTTTTCATTGCTAGTGTTTGGCAAATAGGTGTTGAGAAATTAATCATTAGTAATTGCATCTATTTCTTCGATGACGTTTTCACCTAAATATTTCAATTGATCATACAGATCAATCATGGTATCAAACTGCCAGGCCGCTAAACTAATGACGTTTCGATAGGGGGCAGCCGATGTATATGCAACAAAATCCTCAAAATACTCAGCTTGGGCCGTCGCCCTTATTTTTAGGGAATCTGGAGGTACAAAGGCATAAGCGAGCATCAAAGATCTATCGAACTGAGTAGAAAGATAGGCTTGCTGACTTTTTGCATACTCATTATAACTGTTTTCGCTTGCTGCAATTTCGTCTATTAAGCTATGGTATCTTGTTAAAAGGGAATCTATGGGCGTATTGTTGATCTTGCCAAAATAATCGGAATTTTTTAATGCTTCATATCCCCCTGCATTCGGTTTAAAATATAAATCTGCAAAGGCAAACCCACTGCCCATAAAAAGAAAAAGATTCTCGCCTTCTGTCTTATCCAAGATGCTTACGCGGGCCTTTTTACAGAGATCGGCTATTTGTGTTCTACCGCTTGTTATCGAGTCCAGTTTATAAAGGTCTTCTATAGTGTGGGATTTGATCTTAACCAAATACTCTTTTAAAGCATTATCATCCTTTTTGGCTTGGTTCCAATTGTTAATTTGCAAGGCAATCAAAATACCTATGACCACCAGAACAATTTCGCCAATGGCATACATAAAATAGTTGCGGAACTTCTTTTCTGCAAGGAATTTTTGACGGATTTTTCTGAATATTTTCATAACTAGCTGTGGTTCGGTCGCGTATTACAAATCGTTTCCATTTTGTTGTAGTATTTCAATCACGACGTTACCCCGTTTTCGCCCTGAATCAACATACTTGTGCGCATGTACGATTTCATTGAGCGCAAAGGTTTGGTCGATAAACGGTTTCAGTTTCCCTTTTTCCGCAAGTTCTTTTATTCGTTCGAGGTTTTCGGTTTTCTCCTTGGTCAGCATTTTTACGGAAACAAAAGCACCGTTTGCGGTCAAGACTTTTTTCGCCTTTGTTTTCGTGGTCTTGCCAACGCCATCAATAACAATATCGAATTTATCATTGCACTGAGAATAGTCCTCTTTTTTATAATCGATTGCCTTTTCTGCACCAAGGGATTTAACCATTTCAACATTAGAACCACTACAAACGCCCGTGACCACTGCCCCTTGAATTTTTGCAAGTTGCAAGGCATAACTGCCCACACTGCCGGAAGCTCCATAGACCAACACCTTTTGTCCATTTTTAAGATTTGCCTTTTCAAGAAGGAACATGGCAGTCATTGCTCCTACAGGTAAAGCGGCGGCTTCTTTAAAACTTAGATTTTCCGGTTTTAGAGCTACAACACCGTTTCTCCATTTCTGTGGCAAGCAGATGTACTCTGCGTAAGAACCTGTTTTGAGCATTGTGGTCGTACCGAATACAGAATCTCCAACTTTAAATTTTGTAACGTTTTTTCCGATGACTTCTATGGTGCCGGCCAGTTCATGACCTAAAATTTTCTTCTTTGGATTAAACAAGCCAAATATCAGTCTTGCCGGAAGCCAGAACAAAGGCGGGAAATCAGAACTCCGCAACCGCACATCGCCCGACGTGACCGTTGCCGCATGAATTTTTATGAGCATCTCATTATCTCTCGGCTTCGGTTTTTCCATTTCTGTGACTTCAAGGACATTTGGCGGGCCATATTTTTTGTAGACTACTGCTTTCATATTCATTGTTTTTCATATTTCGAATTAAGGTTGACTTCTTTTATAGAGACTTATTTAGGTTTTGAATATTTGATTAATTCCTCAACGTATAGAAAATCACCTTGATTCTGAGT
>CALIIC010000130.1 GCA_938020445.1 uncultured Flavobacteriaceae bacterium
GATTTGCTATCGCCTTTGGCCGATGTGAAGGCCGACATCTGTAATCTGCCCTTTGAAGAAAACAGTTATGATGTAATCCTCTGTAATCATGTTCTGGAGCATATACCCGATGACACCAAGGCAATGCAAGAGTTGTATCGCGTTTTACGCCCTGGAGGGTGGGGAATCTTTCAAATTCCGCAAGACTTAAACCGTGAAAATACTTTCGAAGATGATAGCATTACCGATAAAAAGGAACGGGCCAAAATTTTTGGCCAGTACGACCATGTTAGAATTTATGGGAAGGATTATTTTGAAAAACTAAGGTCTATCGGCTTTACTGTAGAGGAGGTTGATTATACGGCCTCTCTTACGCCTTCGGATGTTGACCAATATCGCTTAGCTATGGGGGAACTCATTCCGTTGGTAAGGAAATAATCACTGCTCTGCTATCAATTCCCGAAACCCTTTGGTCATAAATTCCTGGGTACCGGCTTCTTCATCTAGGTAAATGATGTACGCGTCCAATTCACGTTGTTTGGAAAGAAAGACCATCACATCATCCAAATCCATTGCCATAAAGGCGGTCGCATAGGCATCTGCAGTGGCACAATCATTTGCCAATACCGTTGCAGCCAAGGTATTTGCGTTTTTAGTATATCCGGTCTTAGGGTCTACCGTATGTACATACTTCCTTCCCGTCACTGGGTCAACCCTAAACTTGCGATAGTTCCCGGAAGAAGCCAAGGCTCTATCCTTTAAATATAACATTTGTTTCAAGCTACGCCCCTCCTCCGCCTGAGGGTCATCTACCCCCACAAGCCATCGTTTTTGTTTGATACGATTCTCACCTTTTGCTACGACCTCCCCCCCTACTTCCAACAAGTAATCCTCAATACCATTTGCATCCATCATACGCGCCAAACAATCGATCGCATACCCTTTTGCTATCGCATTAAAATCAAAATAAATAGTAGAATGCTCTTTTTTCACCTTCCTATTGGTAGTAAGTGAAACTTTATCAAAACCCACAAAACGCAACAAGCTGTCTACGCGGGCACTGTCCATCTCAATTTGTTTTTCTGGTCCAAAACCCCACGCATTTACCAAAACCCCCACAGTGGGATCAAAATACCCCTTGGTGGTACCATGTATTTTTTTGGAAAGTTCAAATACTTCCTTAAACATCGCATCAACGACCAAGGTGGTATCACCCCTGTTTATTTTGGAAATATCCGAGCCGGTAATATAGGTAGACAGCGATTGGTTGACAACCGCAAAAACCGAATCTATCTGTACTTGAAAATCCAGTTGATCATCTGACAAATAAATCAAGTTGTAGGAGGTTCCCAAAGCACCCCCATAGCTTGTATTTTGAATATATTGAGGTTGGCCCGAATTGCATGCGGCAAGCATCAAAATACCAAACAATAAAATCATTTTTTTCATAAGAATCTCTTAGTTTTCCATAGAATCAATTTCACACATAATAGAAACTACCACAACCTATATTTCTAAGAGCCCATCATAATCTACAATATACTCTTCATCTAAATACACCGGCAAATTGTAATCTTTTGCGTTTACAAGACCTACTGCGGCATAAAAGGTGGCGGCCTCGAACTTCAAGGCGTGTTCTTTCATTTTATTCAAATCACTTTGATAAAACTCGATATCCTTGGGATCCCCAGGGTAAGAAATGCTTTTTACGACCACAAAATGAAGTTTCTTATCTTTTAAGCAGACAAACTGCGGGTTTTTTCGAAGTTCACTATTGACAGCCATAAACTCAAAGCCTTGTTCCTCTAATTGCTTCCCAACAATATTCATTGCCAAATTATGCAGTTCCTGTTCTGTAAGTGCTTGCATGCTATACGTATCAAAAAAACCGATATTTTTCAATATCGGTTTGTATGGTGTGTCACTTTTAATGTTCTTTTGAGAACGAAACGGTTTAACCTCCGAAATCGTCAAAACGAATATGTTCATCCGGGATACCGAAATCTTCTCCCATCTTCTGCACTGCCTTGTTCATTAAAGGAGGGCCACAGAAGTATAGTTCAATATCCTCAGGAGACTCATGCTTGCTCAAATAATTGTCAATTACACAATTATGAATAAAGCCAACGAAACCATCACCTTCGGCATCAATATCTTCTTTAACCTTCCAATTATCTTCCTCCGCCGGTTCTGAAAGCGCCAAATAGAATTTGAAATTCGGAAAGTCCTTTTCAAGTTGATAAAAGTGGTCTAGATAAAACAATTCCCTTTTAGAACGTCCTCCGTACCAATAACTGACTTTTCTATTGGTTTTCAAGGTTTTGAATAAATGATATAGGTGCGAACGCATGGGTGCCATACCTGCACCTCCACCGACATATAACATTTCCGATTCTGATTCATTGATGAAGAATTCACCGTAAGGTCCTGAAATGGTTACATCATCACCTTCTTTCAAAGAAAAGATATACGAAGAGGCTATTCCCGGATTCACATCCATCCAGCCATTTTTAGCGCGGTCCCATGGTGGGGTCGCGATACGCACGTTCAACATAATCTCTCTACCCTCTGCTGGGAAAGACGCCATAGAATACGCTCTTTCTACCGTTTCGGGGTTTTTCATTACCAAGGGCCATAGATTAAACTTATCCCACTCTGCTTGAAATTTATCCGGAGTCTCGTGTTCTTCAGGATGCGCGGTAATATCCATATCCGAGAACTTCACTTCGCATTGCGGAATTTCGATTTGAATATATCCCCCGGCCTTATAGCCCATATCATCTGGAATCTCTACTACGAATTCCTTAATAAAAGAGGCAACATTGTAGTTACGCACCACTTTCGCAGGCCATTTCTTAATGCCAAAAACCTCTTCTGGAATGGTAATTTCCATGTCTTGTTTCACCTTCACTTGGCAGGCCAAACGAGCGCCATGGTTCAGTTCTTTTTTGGAAAAATGCGGTGTTTCCGTTGGCAACGCTTCCCCGCCTCCAGAAAGAACGTGGCATTCACATTGGATGCAGGTACCCCCGCCGCCACAGGCAGAAGGAAGAAATACTTTCTGGTTCCCCAAGGTTGTTAGCAAAGAGCTCCCGGAAGCAACTTCTACTTTTTTCTCGCCATTAATGGTAATGGTCACCGGACCTGAAGGGGATAATTTTTGTTTGGTGAACAATAACAAGGCAACCAATGCCATCAATAGTATCATAAAAGATACCACGGTAATCATTACAGTTCCACCAGTAGTTGCAGCTAAAAACATATTATTCTTGTATTGCGTCGTTAAAAGAAATCTCCTTCTCGTCGATTTCGTCTTCTTCTATTTCCTTTTTTATATCGGCTTTTTCAGCAGTAGTTTCTTCCGCCGCGGGCGCGGCATCGTCACCCCCGGTGAGCATGCCTCCAAAACTTTGAAAACCAATGCCCATTAAGCCTGTGATGATAAAAGTGATTCCCAATCCGCGAAGTGGGGCAGGAACATTTGAATACCTGATTTTCTCACGTATCGCAGCAATTGCTAAAATTGCCAAAAACCATCCAATTCCCGAACTCACACCGTAGTTGAGCGCTAGGGAAAACGATTCGATCTCTCTTGCCTGCATAAATAAAGACCCGCCTAAAATGGCACAGTTCACAGCAATTAACGGTAAGAAGATACCCAGGGAATTATACAAGGAAGGAGAAAACTTTTCCACGATGATCTCTACCAATTGCACCATTGTTGCAATGGTCGCAATGAAAAGAATGAACGATAAGAAACCAAGATTGTAATCTGCATATTCAGGGCCCAACCAAGTTCCCAAAGCGCCGTCTTGCAATAGGTATTTATCTAACAACCAGTTTAAGGGAACGGTCACCGCCAATACAAAAATAACGGCCGCACCAAGCCCTACCGCGGTGGCTACCTTCTTAGATACCGCCAAGTAAGAGCACATCCCTAGGAACACGGCAAAAACCATATTGTCGATGAAGATGGACTTAAAAAATAATTCTATATGTTCTAACATATTCTAAGACTTAAATACTCAATTAATTTTCTTCTACCAACGCAGGGTTTCTAGATCGTTGTACCCAGATGATAATACCTACAACAATAAGCGCCGCTGGTGGTATGATCATAAACCCATTGTTTTCATATCCCGTGGCATACAATCCCGTTTTTTCAATTGGGTCTCCCAGCACCGGAACACCGAACAAGGTACCTGAACCTAAGAGTTCTCTAAAGAAGCCCACAAGGATTAAAATAACTCCGTATCCCAAGGCATTTCCGATACCATCCAGGAATGACTTCCATGGACCATTGGCCAAGGCAAAGGCCTCGAACCTTCCCATGATGATGCAGTTGGTTATTATAAGCCCAACAAAGGCGCCCAGGGTTTTACTTAATTCATAGGCAAAGGCCTTCAATACCTGATCCACAATGATTACCAAGGTAGCCACTACGATCAACTGTACGATAATTCGAATTTTAGATGGAATAATATTTCGCATCAAGGAAATCACCACATTTCCTACACCCAATACGAATATTACCGAAATCGCCATTACTACGGATGCCTCTAGTTCTGCCGTAATCGCCAATGCCGAACAGATACCCAAAACCTGTATGGTAATCGGGTTATTGTCAGCAAGCGGGTCGAGTATAAGACCTGCGTCTTTTTTTGTTAGTAATCCCATTATTTAACTCTTATTGTTTCTAAATAGTCTTTGTAAAGGTTCACACTCTCCTTGATCATCGCTGCAACACCGTTACCGGTAATAGTAGCTCCTGCAAGCGCATCTACCTCATTGTCGTCCTTGGTATTGTTTAAAGGGTCATTATTCCCTTTTGCTACCGCAATACCAGCATATTGTGTCCCTTTCATAATGGTTTCGCCCTCAAAATCATCCATAAAATAGCGCATTTTGATATTGGCTCCCAACCCGGGCGTTTCACCTTTATGATCAAAGTACACCCCTTGAACGGTCATGGTATCGTCTAAAGAGATGAAACCTGAAATGGCATCCCAGAGACCTTTTCCGTACATAGGTAATACATAAAATTTCTTTGCGTCCTTTTCGCCAATGAATAAGGGTAGTTTATACGGCATTCCCTTTTTCTTGGCGGCCAATTCTTTCTTCAAATCGATAAGGTATGCATTGTCATCTTTCGTGATTTTCCCCTTATCGTCAATGATCAACTGCTCTTTGATAAAGCTCGTGAATTCGCCTTCCACCTTGTCAGTGGGAATCCGGTTCACACTACCCGGACTATCGGCGGTATTCTCGCTTACGCCCATCGCATACAGAATGTTCTGTTGCTTTTCAAACCGTTCGTTCTCCTTGATCCGCGTGCTTAAACCGGAAGCGAAGGAAGCCAAAATAGCACCAACAATGATTACCATTACCGCTGCAAAAATGACCGTGTATGAATTTTTATCTGTATTGAGTCCCATAGTTAAACGGTTTCTGCTTTAAGTTCTTCTGCTTTGCTATCGGAATCCTTCGGAAGGATTACCGCATTTTTTAGTCTCTTCATTCTGCGATTTACATTCCCACGAACCACATAATGATCAATTGTGGGTGCAAATACATTCATCAGTAATATTGCCAGGAATACACCCTCCGGATACGCCGGATTAAATACGCGGATCATCACCGAAATAAAACCGATCAAGAAACCATAAATCCATTTTCCACGATTGGTTTGGGCACCCGTTACAGGGTCTGTGGCCATATAGACAATTCCAAATGCCAAACCACCAACAATAAGGTGTTTCCAAAAATCGAAGCTCATTAAGCCATAAAACTTACTGGTTTCGCCGATCCATCCTAAATCTACCACTTGGTTAAAAATAAGCCCCATCACCAAAGAACCGATCACAGCACTTACCATAATACGCCAACTGGCAATCTTACTAAAGATCAGGAACAAGCCACCAAGAAGACATAAAAACGCAGAGGTCTCACCAACCGAACCAGGGATGAACCCAAAAAACATGTCGGAGACCGAATATTGAAATTCTTTATTCTGGGCCAGGAAACCTAAAACGGTCTCTCCCGAAATAGCATCGGGACCACCGGCCAAATCAACGGCACCATGCACCCAAACCTTGTCGCCACTCATCCATGTAGGATAGGCAAAGAACAAGAACGCACGAATGGTAAGGGCAGGGTTTAAAATATTCATTCCCGTTCCTCCGAAAACCTCTTTTCCGATCACCACCCCAAAGACCACGGCAACAGCCAACATCCATAATGGTGTATCTACCGGAACGATCAACGGTACCAACATACCGGTTACCAAGTAGCCTTCTTCTACTTCATGCCCTTTTATAACGGCGAAGATAAATTCAACCACCAAGCCAATTCCATAGGAAATAACGACCAAGGGCAATACTTTTACGATTCCGATCCAGAAATTATCCCAGGTCAGGAAATGTTCCATGACCGAAAAGTTCTCCGGAAAACCATTGATGGCCGAAAAGTGTTGATACCCTGCATTGAACATGGAGAACAACAAAATCGGAACCAATGCCATGATAACGGTATTCATGGTTCTTTTTAAGTCATCCGCTCCTTTCACATGTGTACCTCCCGCATGGGTGGTATCATTAGGACTGTATAAAAACGTGTGGAATGCGTTGAAGGCAGGGGCCATTTTCTTCCCTTGATACTTCATCTTCAACTCATGCATTTTTGATTTTAGACTCATTTCTTATCCTATTTCTTGGTATAATAAATCCAGCCCTTCCCGAATAATCTGTTGATGGGGCTGTTTTGATATGCAAATAAATTCGGTCAGTGAAAAATCTTCGGGAGCCACTTCATACAAGCCTAACTGCTCCATTTCATCCAGGTCTTTCACCATACAGGCTTTGAGCAACTGCATTGGGAAAATATCCATTGGAAAAACAGCTTCATATTGTCCGGTAACTACAAAGGCTCGGTGCTCCCCGTTCGTATTTGTAGTGAGATCATATTTCTTTTTTGGCTGTAACCACGAGAAGGTAAGCGCTCGTGTACTCGAGACTTTATTGAAAATTGGTTTGTTCCATCCAAAAAGTTCATAATCATCTCCTTCAGGAATCGCTGTTACCGTATTATTGTAAAAACCAAGATACCCGTCTTGGCTGCTCTTCGCACCTGTTAATACGTCGCCATTAATTACTCTAAAGTTCTCCCCGTTTACACCACTAGCGTATAAAAAAGTTGCTATCTCGGTACCGATTTTAGTTTTGTAATATTTAGGAGCCTTCACGGAGGAACCGGCCAAGGCAACAATGCGTTCGGCATTGAACTTACCCGTTAAAAGCAATTCGCCCATTATAACCAAATCTTGCGGAGAAACGGTCCAAACAACCTCTCCTTTGTTGATGGGGTCTATCTTGTTTATTTGAGTACCTACCAAACCAGCAGGATGCGGACCCGATACTTTATGCACTTCAATACCGGACAAACCGGCCAACACAGAATTGGAAGATTTACCTATGGAGACGTGTACTTTTCCGGGAGTCAATTTACCCAAGGCGGTCAGCGCCGCTTGCAATTCCTGTTCTTTACCTTGAAGCGCAAAATCAGGGTCGGCCGCCAAGGGAGCCGTTGCATAGCCCGAAACAAAAATCGCCTTTGGTGTTGCATCCGGGTTTGCCACAATATCATAAGGACGCTGCTTTATGAAAGGCCAACAGCCTCCTTTAAGCAAAAATGCCTTGATTTCAGTGCTAGAAGCTTTTCCAAAGTCGAAACTTCCATGGTCAACATAGGTTTGCTCTTTGTCGGCCAAAATCTTTAGTGTAAGAATACGTCTTCGCGCACCCCTTTCGATTTCGATCAGTTCTCCGCTAACCGGAGAAACAAAATGCATGTCTTCGTTATTTTTATTGTAGAAAAGTGCTTCGCCAGCTTTGACCTCTGCGCCTTCCTTTAGTAACATTTTAGGGGTAATTCCGTGAAAATCGTTGAGATTTAGAGCGTAAACATTGCTTAAAACCGCCTTTGAGATAGTGTGTTCCGCGGCACCTACAAGGTTAATGTTTAAACCTTTCTTAATTCGAATGTCTTTAGACATAAATGGTGGACCTTTAGGTTATCAAAAGTTGCGCAAATTTACTACTAAAACGCATGTTTTCATAATTATTGTATATAAATTTGGGCATTACAACGATCTAAATTTTTTAGGTACGCTTTTTGTTTACCTTTGCCCAAAAATTTGCCTTTAAATGCGCTTTATACTTAAACAGATTTTAGTTTTGCTGTTTGTACAGTCGCTCTTTGGTCAGGTACAAGAAGAGGTAGTTGCTCCTTCACACATCAAATCGATTATATTGAACGGCCCTACCGGAGATCAATTTCCTGTAGTACAAATTGGCGAGCCTATTTATCTTGAGTTCGATGACACTTCGGCAAGTGAGCAGGACTACTATTATAAGATAGTGCATTGCGATTACGATTGGACACCTTCCGACCTTTTAAAATCGCAATACCTCACCGGGGTAGATAATCAACGTATCATTGACTACGGAAATAGCTATACCACCCTTCAACCCTTTTCCAACTACCGTTTAACAATTCCCAATGACAATGTAAAATTAAAGGTAAGTGGTAACTACGTACTCGAAATATATAACAACAATTACGAGCTTCAGTTTTCGAGACGTTTTGTTGTTTACAAGGACCTGGTTAAGGTAGGTGGAGTAGTAAAACGTTCTCGTGATTTTAACTACCTTAATGAAAAGCAGGTGGTTCAATTCAATATAAATGCCGGCAATTTTCAACTTGTCAACCCTAAGAAGGAAGTGAAGGTGGCCATTATTCAAAACTACTATTGGCCTTCGGCAATCTATAATGTACCCCCACAATTTACGCTGGGAAAAGAACTGGTATATAAATATGATAAGGAAACCAGTTTTTTTGGAGGCAACGAGTTTTTAAATTTCGATACAAAAGACCTACGGGCACCCAGTTCGGTCATCTCAAGTATTGAGCTAACAGATGTGTACAACCATCACCTTTTTAGCGATATCTTTAGAGTAAACGTTCCCTATACGTATTACCCAGATATCAACGGGGATTATGTGGTACGTACATTACAAGGGGAAGATGACGCCCGGGAAGCAGAGTATACTAGAATTCATTTCAACCTTCCCTATGATCAGTTACTGAATCTGGACGACGTATATGTTTTCGGCAAGTTCAATAATTACGCCCTTACCGAAGAAAACAAACTTACCTATAACGAGGACAATGGCATGATGCAGGGAAACATGCTTCTGAAGCAAGGTTTTTACAACTACAAATACGTTTTAAAGAAAGAGGACGGGATTGTTGACCTCAATGCCATTTCCGGAAATTTTCATTTCACGGAAAACACCTACCTCATCTTGGTCTATTATCGAAATTTTGGAGACCTGTATGACAGTATTATAGGAGTGGGATCTGCAAATTCGCGAAATATCAGCAATTAGTTTATATTTATCCTTTTCCTTAATCGCACATCATTTGTGCGACGACCATCATTAACAACTACTGCATTGACCAAAATGCCGTCTATCTAAAACGGGGATACCCCATGACCAATAAACCCACCGTTACCACAAAAGGAAGATACCAACTTCAATACCGCGGAAATCAATGCCTAAACTGCGAACATCCGTTGGATATGAGTGACCGGTACTGCCCGAATTGCTCCCAAGCAAATAGCACTAAAAAACTATCTCTTAAGGATTTTTTTGATGAATTCTTTTCTTCCTTGATATCCTACGACTCAAAATTACTAAAAACGCTCTCGGCACTTTTGCTTAGACCAGGTAGTATTACAAGGGATTATATAGAAGGGAAAAGAACTTCTTACACCAACCCATTTCGGTTTTTATTGAGCCTGGCGATCGTATATTTTTTGATGTTGAATTTTTCAGGAAACTTAACCGATTTAGATCGTTTTGGCGAGTCGGCCAATAAACCGATAGAGATGACCGGTCCTTTCAGCTTTATGCTCGACTCCCCAGAAGTAGATGAAATAAGAGAAGGCATAGAAAAAGGCCAACTTCAAAATGGAGATTCTTTAAACTTCAGTAGTTGGGACACCAAATCAATCACCGAACACAATGATTCGCTCATCTTAAAAGACCCCAAGGGCTATTTTCTAACATTGGATAAAAAAGGATTTTTCGAACGATTGGGAACTAAGTCCGAATTTTTCAACACTTTGCTTCGAAAAGACAGTGTTTATACGTTCAAGGATGTGCAGGAAAAATACCAAATAGAACCCTCCCTAGAAAATGAAAAAGCGTTTAACGCATCTCGAAGCGCACTCAAGGTTTCCAGAAGGCCGGGGACCTTCATTAGTTCGCTAATTTCAAAATTGCCTTTTTTGATATTTTTCTTTTTACCTTTCTTCGCTTTGTTCATTTGGTTGATGTACATCAGAAAAAAATACACTTACACCGATCATTTAATCTTTAGCTTTCACAATCAATCTTTGTTATTTATCTTGCTGATTATTAGCTTTTTGCTAGACACCGCTTTTGGCTGGACAACCAATGGGATCTTTCTTTTGATATTTTCTATTTACTTGTACAAAGCAATGCGGAATTTTTATCGACAAGGTAGATTTAAAACTATTGTTAAATATCTTTTCTTTAACACTATATTTATTATTTTAGCAACGTTGTCGATAGTTGTTTTTCTTACAGGAAGCTTGATTACATTTTAGAAGATTGTTACTATGATTACACAGGTCACCAAAGGCATAAAAGTTTCAGTAAATACTAGTTTTGAAGGCACTTTCTTCAAAAACTATAAAATGCACTTTGCTTTTGGTTATACCATTACCATCGAAAATCAGAGCAAGGACTCCGTTCAGCTCACTTCGCGGCATTGGGAAATTTTCGATTCTTTGAACGATCTTGAAATCTTGGATGGCGAAGGTGTTATTGGAAAAAAACCAGTTATTAAGCCCGGGGAATCACATACCTATAATTCAGGTTGTCTTTTGGCGTCTCCCATAGGCGCTATGAAAGGGCATTATAACATGGTTAATTTTAGTAATACTGAAAAGTTTAGGGTCTACATCCCCACTTTTAAGTTTAGCGCGCCTTTCGCCTTGAACTAGCCTTTTATTTCAAATTTTCGTTCGCTTTTTTCCCCTTGAACATCTTTTAGC
>CALIIC010000131.1 GCA_938020445.1 uncultured Flavobacteriaceae bacterium
GTATTTTATGATGCTTTGGACTGTTTCCACTTATAGGTTGATCAGAAAAAAATGTATATTTGAGTCAGGTAAAAATCCTCCTTAATGGTCGCTAAATTACGTCTTGTTTTTTCATTTTCCATATTATTTTTCTCCTTTTACACATTCGCTCAGCAGAATCATTGGAGGGAAAATACCACAAAAGATAGGGTTTCGCTTCGGGTAATGGAGCAACTGAAGGTTCAGGACGGGAAGCAATTTACCATCGATGAGGCCAACTTTGGGAAGACGTTGAAAACGGCTTCAGTAGCAAAAGGGAGTTCAAAGGTCGTTTATTTTCCGAATTCAACGGGAGAGTATGTAGCCTTTAGGGTGAAGGAAACGCCCGTGTTGGCGCCTGCTTTGGCAGCCAAATATCCGGCAATTAAATCGTATACCGGACATAGCATCTCTGATAAAAATTTAGAAATTCGATTTAGTCTTTCACACAACGGCATTCAAAGTATGATCACCAATGCTCATGAAGGCAAACGAGTGTTCATGCAAAAAACGAATACAAATAAGTATTTGGTCTATTCACGAACGTCCCTTACCAAGAGAGACCAGGATTTTATATGTGAAACCAAAGCTTCTGTAGAAAATAAGCTTGGCGCTTCTGCTTTAAAACCTGTAGATGGGCAAGTACTGCGTACGTATCGTTTCGCGGTTTCTGCTTCAGGGGAGTATACCGAATATCACGGAGGAGCTGTGGCCGATGCCCTGGCTGCGATCAATGCAACGGTTACCCGTATAAATGCGGTTTTTGAGGCTGATTTGGCAGTGCGTTTGGAGGTAATTGCAGATAATGATAAGGTGATTTATACGGATAGTGATACCGACCCGTATTCGGGAAACTTTAATGCCGAGGCCCAGAATGCACTAACGGATGAAATTGGGGAGGCCAATTACGATATAGGACATTTGTTTCACAGAGGACCCGATGGCGGGAATGCCGGATTTATTGGTCGAATATGTGTTGACGGCTCAAAGGGGAGTGCCTATTCCGCTGCCCAGATGCCGGAAGGGGATTTTTACGATCTTGATTTCGTAGCGCATGAAGTGGGGCATCAACTGGGAGCCAATCACACATGGTCTTTTGAATCGGAAGGGAGCCAGGTACAGGCAGAGCCTGCTAGTGGTACAACCATTATGGGGTATGCAGGTATCACCGGGAACAATAATGTAGCCTTGCACAGTGATGACTACTTTCATTATTACAGCATCCTACAGATCATTACCAATTTAGAATCAAAGACATGTGGTACGGAAACGGCGCTGACGAATAGTCCGCCCGTTATCGATGCCATCCCCGATTATATCATTCCCAAATCAACGGCGTTTGTCCTTACGGGGAACGCAACAGACTCCGACCCGGCAGATGTGTTGACGTATACATGGGAGCAAATAGATGACGGCGTGGTGACGCAAGCCACTTTTGGCCCTACCAACCCTAGTGGCGCTAATTTTAGATCTCGAAAACCAAAGACGGACCCTAGTCGTTATTTTCCGCAATTGCCCAGTGTAATAGCCGGGCAGCTCACGCAAACGACCCCTGGTGTAAATGAAGCTTGGGAAACGGTTTCGTCTATTGAACGAAGTATGAACTTTGCGCTCACGGTACGTGATAATGCTGTTGGCGGAGGGCAGGTTGCCTCCGAATTTACACAAGTACAGACCGTTAATGCTGCTGGCCCTTTTGCGGTAACCTCACAGAATTCGGGTGGTAGTGTTGTTGCCGGGGAAGTAACGGAAATTACCTGGGATGTAGCCAATACCAATATGGCACCGGTAAATACCGAGACCGTGGCTATTTTTCTTTCTACGGATGGGGGGAATAGCTTTCCGGTACTTTTAGCGGAAGGGGTGATTAATGATGGCGCACATGAACTAATAATTCCCGGGGTCGCGACCAGTCAGGCACGGGTAATGGTCATGGCCGAGGACAATATCTTTTTTGCGGTAAACACGACCAATTTTTCTATTGTTGAGTCTTCGGTTGTACTGCAATTTGCCGATTTAGAATTCAATGTATGCCAGCCAGATGAGGTTTCGGTACCTTTTGTCTATGAGACCTATTCAGGTTTTTCAGAAGAATCGACTTTTAGTATTTCGGGACCAGCCGGTTTAACAGCCAGCTTTTCGCCGAGTTCGGCAACTGCCAATGATACCAATGTGATCATGACCCTTTCGAACACGGCAGCTGTTGCTTTGGGTAGTTATCCTGTAATGGTGATTGCAACTTCTGCTTCACAGACGAAACAGATTGAACTTACACTAAATCTCTTTGATGCGAATTTTTCGGAGGTGCCCTTGGTTGCCCCTGCCGATAGTGCGGTTGATGTATCAACAGGGCAGGTATTCGAATGGGAGGCTAGCGTTAGTTATACTTCCTATGATATCGAGTTTGCGACCGATGCGGCATTCACAACGGTTGTGGAAAGCGCTACCGTGTTAGACAATACCTTTACTGCGCAAGAGTTGCAGAATTTGACAAGTTATTTCTGGAGGGTAAAACCGAAGAACGAATGTGGAGAAGGTGTTTTTGGACCCGCTTTTAATTTCACTACGATTCAGCAAGATTGTACGACCAAAATGGGCAGTGGATTTCCGCTAGAGATATCGGCTTCGGGAACTCCCGTGGTGACATCTACGATTAGTTTCTTTGAGGATTTGCCGTTGGCCGATCTTGATGTGAATTTAGAATTTGACCATACGTATTTGTCCGATTTGATCGTAACACTCACCTCTCCTTCAGGTACTACGGTTACCTTGCTCTCTAATTCCTGTGGGCAACTGCAAAACGTAAATGTTACTTTTGATGATGACGCCGACAATTTTGTATGTGGTGGCAACCCGGCAATTAGTGGAACGGTTCGCGCTCTTGGTGCCCTGAACTCATTTAAGGGGGAGTCTATTGCGGGGGATTGGACCTTGCAAATATCAGATACCGCTCCCGCCGATGGAGGGTCTCTAAAAGCGTTTTCACTCGATATCTGCGTAGAAGGTCAATTTAGTCCTGATGAGGATGGTGATGGTGTTTTCGATGCCGAAGATGCATGTCCGGATACGCCTGCGGGACAAGAGGTAGATGCTACTGGTTGTCCTATATTCCGATTTCCGAGTGATAATTTCGAAGTTTCGTTGCAGAGTGAAACATGCCGGTCCAATAATGATGGAAATATGTTGGTTATCGCCGACTTAGCACTGGATTATTCAGTTGTGGTCACCGGAAATGGTTTTAATACTACGGATACTTTTACGGACAGTTATCAATTAAATGATCTTTCGGCCGGGACCTATACCGTTTGCTTTAACGCGACGGATGATGGCGATGTGTACCAAGAAATGTGTTTTGATGTGGTTGTTTCCGAGCCGGAATTGTTGTCGGTAAGTTCTGTACTAAGTGCGACTGGAAATACCATACGCTTGGCGTTGGAAGGCGCAGATGTTTATTTTGTGGAGTTGAATGGTGAAACGATTCAGACAAGTGAAAAAGAACTTGTGCTCGATTTACAAAAAGGCACCAACATTTTAAAGGTGGCTACCGGACTGGAATGCCAAGGCAGTTACGAAGAACAATTCTTCCTTTCTGAGGGGGTAGCGGTGTATCCGAATCCCTTCGTTGATGTGCTACGAATCAATGTAAAAGAGCCGCAATCGTTGCGCTTGGAGGTGTATTCCCTAAGCGGACAGCAAATTTTAAGCAAGCAACAAAATGTATCGGGCGTAGAAGCCGAACTGGATGTTTCAGGGCTTGCCACAGGTACGTATTTTTTAAAGATTCAGGGCAAGACCCAGAATAAAACGGTTAAAATAATCAAGCGATGAGGTTTTTAAAAATGCTGGTATTGGCCATTCTTGTAGTAGGATGCAAAAAGGATCCGGAACCTCCCAGGGCGGTTACTTTGGTAACTCCTGCCAAAAATGCCGAGTGCAACCCGATACAATCATTGGCGGGGGACAAAAGTGTGGTGCAATTTTCTTGGCAAGCGGGCGCAAATTCAAGTAGTTATGAACTGCGAGTAACCAATCTGAATACAAATCAAACGCAAACGGTTACCACCTCTGGACTCAGTGAAACAGTTACCATAGAAAATGCGGCTCCATTTTCATGGTCGGTCGTCTCCAAAAATAATGATGTTGCCGAAACCGCTACAAGTGAAACCTGGTTCTTTTTTAATCCTGGAGCGCTTACGAGTTTTGCACCCTTTCCTGCCGAAATACTGAACCCGCTTCCTGGGAACCAGGCTTTTAAGGACTCGAATGATGAGGTGTTGTTAGAATGGGAGGGCGTTGACCTTGATAATGATATTCAAGAATACGAAGTATATTTTGGCCCGGAGAATCCGCCAACCACGCTGATTACAGAGCCCTTGTCGATCCTAACGACCAAGAAGGTATCGGTTGTTTCAAATACTACATACTATTGGCGCATCGTAACAAGAGATCAAGAAGGCAATGTTTCAGATACGGGTGTGATTAGTTTTAAAGCCTTGTAATTTTGGCTAAGCGGCCGTTCCCAATCAAGTATTATTGAACTGGTTCATCGTAATGGCAACTCCCGAAAGTACGAAGGAGGGGAGTAGTTTTAAAATACGTTCCATGCGTTCTTTTAGCTTGGTCTGTTCCTCTTCATTCCATTTTCCAAGAACATAATCTACCTGTCTACCTTGTCCAAAATCGGCCCCTACCCCGAACCGCAAACGTGCATATTTCGTGGTTTGAAGCTGCTCTTGTAGGTCCTTTAGTCCGTTATGTCCCCCATCGCTTCCTTTTGTTTTAAGACGAAGCGTTCCGAATGGGAGGTTGATATCATCGGTGATGATCAGTACATTTTCCAACGGTATTTTCTCCTTTTCCATCCAATACTTGACTGCTTTTCCGCTTCGGTTCATATAGGTCGAGGGTTGTAAACAGAGAATACTGCGTCCCTTGATCTTAAAGCTTCCTATGGCGCCTAACTTGGCCGTTTCCAAGGTGAAATCGTTTGCTTTCGCCAAAGCATCCAACACTTTAAAGCCGATATTATGCCTTGTTTCTGAATATTCATCGCCAATGTTGCCAAGGCCTACGATCAAAAATTTTTTCATGGGTTCGGATTCTTCTAGGAAAGGAGCTTTGTTTTTAAAAATAGATTTTAGAAATCGCAGCAATTTTGTTAGCATGGTACCGTAAAAATACAAAAGCATCCCGAATCCCATATGCAGGGATAAGCGGAATGCTTTCGTAAATGGTGGAAGAACCTACTCGGTTGCCTCTGCAGCTGGAGCATCAGCGCCTTCAGCGGCAGCACCTTCAGCACCTTCTTCTCCTTCTTCTTCATCTTCATCGACAACGACGGCCGCACGTGCAGTTTTCACTTGCACCACAACAGTGGTATCTGGATGTAAGATGGTAAAGTCGTCGTTTAACAACAAAGCCACATTGATATTCTGACCAATTTTCAATTTGGAAATATCAATGTCAAAGAAATCTGGTAATTTGTCCGGTAAGGCTTTGATGGCCAGTTTACGTTTTCTAAAAAGCAAACGTCCTCCATTACGAACACCTGGCGAGTTTCCTTGCAAACGAACCGGGATGTTCATCGTCACCGCCTTGTCAGGGAATAGTTGGTAGAAATCGATATGAACGATTTTATCGGTCACAGGGTGAAATTGAATATCCTGCATCACCGCGTCGACTTTGTTACCGTTTTCGAGCTCAATCACAACGGTGTGAGCGGCGGGCGTATACACTAAATCCCTGAAACTTAATTCCTCAGCTGAAAAGTGTATTGGTTTTTCCCCTCCGTATACTACGCAAGGAACCTTTCCAGCATTACGTAGGGCCTTCGTTGCCTTCTTGCCCACGCTTTCTCTTTCTGATCCTTTAATTGTAATTGACTTCATTATATAGTTTAAAAATTAATATACTTGATTTAAGGCTGCTGCCTACATTAAAAATTTTGATGAAATAGAGGTGTTGTGGTGTACACGATGCATCACATCTGCAAAAAGATCGGCACAGCTCAATACTTTCACCTTGTCATTTTCTTCAGAAATGGGAATCGAATCGGTCACGATCAATTCCAACAATTGCGATTTTTCTATTCGTTCATATGCATTGCCGGATAACAGGCCATGTGTGGTAATGGCGCGAACACTTAAGGCACCTCGTTCCATCATCAAATCGGCTGCTTTTGTGAGCGTACCGGCGGTATCGACCATATCATCTACCAATACAACGTTTTTGCCGCTTACATCGCCAATAAGCTCCATATGCGATATGACGTTCGCTTTGGCGCGTTGCTTGTAGCAGATCACAACATCACTTTCCAATGCCTTGGAATAGGCGTAGGCTCTTTTAGAGCCACCCATATCGGGGGAGGCAATGGTCAAATTATCCAAATTCAAAGACTTTAGATAGGGGAGGAACATGGTAGAGGCAAATAAATGGTCTACCGGTTTTTCAAAGAACCCTTGAATTTGATCTGCATGCAAGTCCATTGTAATGATCCTTGTAGCGCCTGCAGCTTCCAGCATTTTGGCAATGAGCTTGGCGGCAATAGGTACTCTAGGCTTGTCTTTTCTGTCTTGACGTGCCCAACCAAAATAAGGCATTACGGCGGTTATATGTCTTGCCGACGCTCTTTTGGCAGCATCGAGCATGAGCAACATCTCCATTAAGTTTTCAGAACTAGGGTGTGTAGAACCGATAATAAAGATCCGCGCTCCACGAACCGACTCTTCAAAAGAAGGCTGAAACTCCCCATCACTATAACGGGAAATAAGTACATTTCCCAAGTCGGTACCGTATGCTTTCGCTATTTTCTCAGCTAGTAACCTACTTTCGGTGCAGGCGAATATTTTAGGTTCCGGAACTTGATATGCCATAGTTGTTTTGTTAGTTCTTTAAAAAAGAAGGACTTCATCGCGGAAGTGCCTGTTTTCTAAGGAGGTGCAAATTTAAAAATTAATTTGTGTTGCTAAAGGATAATTGTTGTTATTTTTGGTTTGCAAATAGAATTATTTTTTTAGTTTTGCAGTCCGTTTTGTTAGAGTGGCGGTCCCGAAGTATTGGGAGGTAGTCGTTCAGTCAACCTGAAATTTGCTCGAGTGGCGGAATTGGTAGACGCGCTGGATTCAAAATCCAGTTCCTTTGGAGTGTGGGTTCGATTCCCACCTCGAGTACAGAAGTAAGCCCTTTCATTTTTATGGAAGGGTTTTTTTATGGGTAACAGTGTGGGTTCCCCCGAGGTGCAGTTTATCCTGAGCGGAGCCGAAGGAGGGCCACCTCGAGTACAGAAGAGAAAGCCGAGATATACGTCTCGGGTTTTTTTTTGGCACAACGTTTTAGATTTTTCGAAGTCGCTTTATTA
>CALIIC010000132.1 GCA_938020445.1 uncultured Flavobacteriaceae bacterium
CTGGTTCAATCTCGGTACTTTCCGAACAGGCCAATAAAACAAGGGAACATAGTAAAACGTACGTAACATTTTTCAAAGTCTTCATGGGGCAAGGTATCAGACGAATTAAAATCGTTCGTTATATAGGATAACTGTAAATGAGTGATTTTCGTATTGGCAAAGCACCAAACTATCCAATCACAGCGCCATTAAGTACTTTTTTGGTGTGGTACCATATTTTTTCTTGAAAGCTGCAATAAAATGACTCGCCGTACTGTACCCCACCTTCAATCCAACTTCATTAACGTTGTGCTGCCCCGATTCGAGCATCCGACGGGCATACTCCATTTTATAGTCAAAGAGAAAACTAAAAACCGAATCGCCATAAATTTGTTTAAAGCCTTCTTTGAGTTTTTTGAGCGACAACCCTATTTCATCCGATAATTCGGAAAGGGTGGGAGGTTCCGCCATTCTAGCAATGATGATTTCCTTTGCTTGGCGAATACGCCGAACATTATCTTCATCGACCAAAAAGGGACACTGCTCAATATCGGCGTCGTCACTTTTATTAAAGTAAAGCGAGATCAATTCGTATATCTTTCCTTTGGTATACAAGGCTTTTATGGAAGGATGCAGGTTGTAGTTCAATACCTGACTTAAGATAACAGCGATGGCAGGACTAAAACCTTCTTGGGTGTAATACTTTTTATCCTTATTTCCCTCACTTAAGAAAGGGATGTAATCGGCCTCTTTGGAAAACAAAGAGTGAAATTTACGAATGGTCATCACTACCGATACCAACCAGGAATTCGGAAGCAATTCGAGGTTTAAGGGGAGGTCTGTTTGCGGGTTATAGAGTAACAAGGAGTTTTCTTCCTTTACTTCAAGCGCGTAACGGCCTTCGTTAAAGATGAACTTGGCGTTTCCCTTTAAGCAGAAATGAAATTGGATGAAGGAATTATCTATTTCCCTGCTAATCTTTTGAATCTGAGCAGTATCGTTCTTTATTTTCAAGACAAAAAAGCCTTCTTCAAGCAAGACCTCGGCAAAGGAACCGTTAGCGACATTTTTTTTGTTCATAAGTAGCTGAATTTTATGGAATATTATTTAGAATCTTTCTAAATAAATAATTCAATACCCCCTGTATTTCCTACAAAAATAGTCGATTTTGGGTTCTGAATGCCGAAATGGGGATAAAAAAACCACCAGCGTTACTAAATGTTCCGCTAGCGTTACTTTTTTAAGGAAGATGCCGTTATTTTTGCTTCCGTTTGCTAGCAGCGCATGAAAGATTATCATATCTCAAAACATAGTTCATTCTATACGATTGGTCTTAATTACAAGAAGGCCGATGCGGAAACTCGAGGAAAGTTTAGCTTAGACGAGTCTGCTATGAACCTGTTATTGCAACAGGCAAGAGAGAAAGATATTGATGGTCTTCTGGTGACTTCTACCTGCAACCGCACCGAATTACATGGGTTTGCCCAACATCCGTTTCAATTGATCAAATTACTCTGTGACAATACGCGCGGCTCGGTCGAGGAGTTTCAATCGGTCGCCTATGTCTATAAAAATAATGATGCGATTAGCCATCTTTTTCGGGTAGGTACAGGTCTCGATAGCCAAATTTTAGGTGATTTTGAAATTATCAGTCAGCTAAAGCAGAGTTTTAACCGCTCAAAGAGGTATCAAATTGCGAATCCTTTTATAGAGCGTTTGACCAATTCGGTCATACAAGCCAGCAAGCGTATCAAAAACGAAACAGAGATTTCCTCTGGGGCCACATCTGTCGCTTTTGCTTCAGTACAGTATATTTTAAAGACTGTTCCCAATATCTCCGAAAAAAACATTCTTCTTTTTGGAACAGGGAAAATAGGACGCAATACCTGTGAGAATCTTATCAAGCATACCAAGAATAGCCATATCACTTTAATCAATAGAACAAAGGGAAAGGCAGAAAAAATTGCAGGGAAATTCAATCTGATTGTTAAGGATTATGGGGATTTACAGACCGAAATTCGAAAATCGGATGTGCTGATCGTCGCTACGGGAGCACAATCGCCAACCATAAGCAAAGAATTGATACATGCTAAGAAACCCTTGTTGGTTCTGGATCTTTCCATTCCTAAGAATGTGGCTGCCGAAGTAGGGGAATTAGAGAATGCCACTTTGGTTCATTTGGATGATTTGTCAAAAATGACAGATGCCACCCTCGAACGAAGAAAACAGTTTATCCCAGAGGCGGAGGAAATTATTGAGCTCGTAAAAGCTGATTTTATCCAGTGGCTCGAGACGCGAAAATTTGCACCGGTAATTAAAGCCTTAAAGAAGAAACTGAAAACGATGAAGGAGGAGGAGATGGACTATCAATCAAAAAAAATGGCCGATTTTGACTCCGAGCAAGCCGATGTTATTTCCAATCGTATCATCCAAAAAATAACCAAGCAATTTGCCAATCACCTTAAGGGAGACAATGTGGATGCCGATAGCAGTTTGGCGCTGATCCAAAAAGTGTTCCAACTCGAATTAGATGCGTGATGAAATTGTTTGTACCGCTTATACTTCCAGCTACCTTTTATAACACTTCCCACAATCTGAAGATTAATAAAAAAAACCAGTTTACGGTTTTAGAACATCATTACAGTTAAAAAATGAGTAAAGTAATTCGAATCGGTACCCGTGATAGTCAATTGGCCTTATGGCAGGCAAATACCGTAAAATCACAATTGGAAGCACAAGGATACCAGACCGAATTGGTGCCTGTAAAATCTACCGGAGATTTGGTACTCGATAAACCCCTATATGAACTTGGGATTACGGGTATCTTTACCAAGACCTTGGATGTTGCCATGTTGAAGGGGGAAATTGATATAGCGGTGCATAGTATGAAAGACGTTCCTACGGCACTACCGCAAGGAATTGTGCAAGCTGCGGTTTTGGAAAGAGCCAATGCCTTGGATATATTGGCCTATAAAGACAATGAGGAATTTCTAGGGCAAAGGGAAGCGGTCATTGCAACCGGTAGTCTTCGTAGAAAGGCACAATGGCTGAATCGGTACCCTACCCATACGGTGGTAGACCTACGGGGAAATATCAACAGCAGACACGAAAAACTAAGAAAAAACGACTGGAACGCCGCTATTTTCGCAGCGGCCGGCTTGGACCGTATAGGACTTGAACCTGAAAATACCATTGGCCTTACTTGGATGCTCCCTGCCCCTGCGCAAGGTGCCATTATGGTCGTGGCCTTAGAAAACGATGCTTTTGTATTGGAGGCATGTACAGGCCTCAACCACGAAGCGACGGAAATTTGTGTGTCGCTGGAACGAGAATTTCTCCGAATTTTGGAAGGGGGTTGCACGGCGCCAATAGGGGCGTTTGCCCGCATCGATCATGAAGAACAGGTAACGCTGAGAGGTGTGCTGCTTACCGTAGATGGTTCTCGGAAGATAGAAGCGGAATACAAGGCGCCTTTAGGGAAGCATCAAAAATTGGGCAGCCTGTGTGCCGAACATATATTGAATAGGGGCGGAAAACGATTGATGAATGAACTTCAAGGTTCCAATACCGACGCCCACATCTTCGCAACCAAAAAATTGACCGATGACCAGTTACAGCGGTTTCAAAACGGCATCAAGGTCAAGTCTGAAGACTTTATCAAGATTAGTCCGACACGCTTGTCACCCGCGATTTTGAGTGAAGAAAGGCAAAACGTGGTGATTACCAGTCAGAATGCTGTGGAAGCACTGCTGACCAATGTGACCGCCGACCAATTGAAGTTCAAAAATATCTATTGCGTCGGTAGAAAGACAAAACGGTTGATCGAAAAGCGCATAGGGAAGGTAGCCCACAGCGAAAAGAACGCTCAAAAACTCGCCCAGTATTTGGTAGAGTATATGGAGGGATTGGAAGTAACCTATTTCTGTAGCAACCTGAGACTGGATGAACTTCCTGCCCACTTAACGGAAAACAATATTACGGTGCATGAGATAGAGGCGTATAAGACCAAATACGCCCCTGTAGCAATAGATGATAGTGTGAGGGGCGTGCTCTTTTTTAGTCCGTCTGGCATAGAGAGTTATCTCAGGGAGAATAATACGGATAAGGTGGCCTATTGCATAGGGGAAACTACTGCGAAGGTGGCTCGGGAGCATTTTTCAAAAGTAAAAGTGGCTAAAATACCGACCGTTGATAGTGTCGTTGATTTGGTAAACGAGCATGCCAAGGATTTATAAGCGTCACGAAGAAAAGTTTAAATAAGTTCAAGAAGAACGATAGTGAATTATGAGTATAAAGAACGATTTATTTTTAAGGGCTTTAAAAGGGGAAACAGTTACACGTCCCCCGGTTTGGATGATGCGACAAGCAGGACGATACCTTCCGGAATTTATGGAGATTCGGAAGAAGTATGACTTCTTTACCCGTTGCCAAACCCCAGAGTTGGCTTCCGAGATTACCGTACAGCCCATTCGCAGGTACGGGATGGATGCCGCTATATTGTTCTCAGATATATTGGTCATCCCGCAGGCAATGAATATTGAAGTGCAAATGAAGCCTAATTTTGGGCCTTATCTGCCAAACCCTATTCGTTCACAAAAAGACTTGGATAGGGTCATCGTACCAGATGTCAACGAAGCGCTAGAGTATGTGATGCAAGCTATAAAGGCGACCAAGGAAAAGCTGGCAGATGAAGTACCCTTGATCGGTTTTGCAGGGTCACCTTGGACGATTCTCTGTTACTGTGTGCAGGGAGAAGGCAGTAAAACCTTCGACAAGGCCAAAGCACTATGTTTTACGCAGCCAACCGTAGCACATGAACTGCTGCAGCGAATTACCGATACCACCATTGCCTATTTGAAGGCGAAGGTACGGGCCGGGGTCAACGCTGTTCAGGTGTTCGATTCATGGGGCGGAATGCTTTCACCGACCGACTATCAGGAGTTTTCTTGGCAATACATTCAACAGATTATTGATGCCTTAAAGGATGAGATTCCCGTCATCGTTTTTGGAAAGGGATGCTGGTTCGCATTAGGCGATATGGCCAAATCGGGAGCCGCTGCCCTTGGTGTAGATTGGACCTGCTCTGCCCGAAACGCACGTTACCTATCGGGAGGAAACATTACTTTGCAAGGGAATTTTGATCCGGCTCGGTTGCTGTCACCGCCTTCCGAAATCAAAAAAATGGTCACCCAGATGATACAAGAATTCGGTAAGGATAAGTATGTGGTGAACCTAGGGCACGGAATTTTACCGAATATTCCGGTTGAAAATGCCAAAGCTTTTATAGACGCTGTGAAAGAATATAAGGTGTAACCTAGATTTTTACAGTGTTGTTTAAGGGGGGATTCGACTTCCGTGATTCATGTCATGATCCAAAACGAAAAGCCCCTTGATTGCCTAAAAACACGGTATTTAGGGCTTTTCTTTTAAGCAGCCAGTACTTCCAGTCTTTCGGATTATTTTTCGTAATATTGAGATGCTATCCAAAAAACACTAAACAATGAAACTCAAACGTGTACTTAGCTGCTTAGCTGCAGTGGTATTCTCTAGTGCTCTCACCGGTCAAATGACCAAAACCGCTACTGTAGAAGGGATTACCGAATACCAAATGAAGAATGGCCTTAAAGTATTGCTCTTCCCCGACAATTCTTCCCAGACCATTACCGTAAACATTACCTATATGGTGGGTTCTCGGCATGAAGGGTATGGGGAAAAGGGGATGGCCCACCTCTTGGAGCATTTGGTGTTTAAGGGAACTCCGAATCACCCCGATATTCCAAAAGAGCTCAGCAGCCATGGGGCACGACCCAATGGCACGACCTATTACGACCGTACCAACTACTTTGAAACCTTTAATGCCACCGATGAAAATTTGGATTGGGCCCTGGACCTAGAGGCAGATCGTATGGTGAATTCCTATATCGCCAAAAAAGATTTGGATTCCGAGTTTACCGTGGTGCGCAATGAATTTGAAAGTGGTGAAAATAGCCCTACAAGTGTTTTGATGCAGAAGGTAATCGATGCGGCCTACCTATGGCATAACTATGGAAATTCTACCATTGGAAACAAGTCGGATATTGAAAAAGTACCCATAGAAAATTTGAAGGCATTTTATAAGAAATTCTATCGTCCCGATAATGCGGTTTTAATGGTGACCGGGAAATTTGAAGAGGAAAAAACGTTGAAACTGATTGAAGAGAAAT
This sequence comes from uncultured Flavobacteriaceae bacterium, assembly GCA_938020445.1. Taxonomy (GTDB): domain Bacteria; phylum Bacteroidota; class Bacteroidia; order Flavobacteriales; family Flavobacteriaceae; genus Pelagihabitans. The sequence goes on from CALIIC010000132.1 coordinate 6,183, forward strand.
TCGGTAAAATTGCGAAGCCAAGCACACCCATTCGGTCATCTTACACAGAAGAACCTGCTCAGGACGGTGAAAAAATGGTCAGTGTAAGCCGAACCGGGGATCTGCAACTCGTTACAGCTTTATACCATACACCTTCTGGGTCTGATATAGACTATGCTGCCATGGCCGTGTTGGAAGATGCATTGACAGATGAACCTTCCGGTAGGTTGTACAAAGCATTGGTAGAAACGCAGAAGGCATCTTCCCTATGGTCGTATATTCCTTTTACCAAAGAACCGGGATTCCTTTATATCAATGTAGAAGTGCCCTCCGACAAAGATGCCGATGAAGTACAGGCTATTTTAAAGAAAACTTTAGACGGACTTAAAGACAATCCTATCACCCAAGAAGAAGTAGATCGAGCAAAATCGAATTTGGCCAAACAGACCGATCAGATTTTCAGAAACTCTTCGTTCCTTGGGCGCTATATGAGCGAATTTATAGGCGCGGGAGACTGGCGGCTTGCCTTTATTTTTAGAGATCGCGTGGAGAATGCCACCTTGGATGAAGTAAATGCAGGGATGGCCAAATACCTGATACCGACCAACAGGACCATAGGTCGTTTCTTGCCGACTAAAACTCCCGAACGCGTGTCCATTCCGCATACGACCGATCTTGAGGCGCTTGTTTCGAATTACAAGGGCAAAGAAGGCATGGGTACAGGAGAGGCCTTCGATGTAGCATATGATGCCATTCAGCAACGTTTGGAGAACGGAAAATTAAACAATGGTGTAAACTATGGGTTTATTAAAAAAGAAAATCGAGGGGAAACAGCCATTGTGAGCTTTAGCGTGCGAAATGGAGATGAAAAAAGCTTGATGAACAAAGGCATGGTACCATCCTTTACAGCCAAAATGTTGAACAAAGGAACCACCACACGAAGCAGGCAGCAATTGGAAGACGAATTGAGTAAATTAAAGACCTCTATTCGAATTAGTGCCAGGAATGGGAACGTTTACGCAAATATCAGTTCAACAGCCGAAAACTTGATGCCCGCGATGGTCTTGATGGCCGATATGTTGAAAAATCCGCGCTTCGACCCGACTGAATTAGAAAAATTGAAGACAGAGGAATTGGCCGCGTTGGAGAGCAATAAGACCGAACCTCAGTTTATCGCTTCAAGGCGCTTAGGTGAAATCAACAATAATCGACCTAAGGGACACCCATTGTATGCTATGAGCGTTGAAGAACAGGAAGCGGCGATTAAGAGTGTTTCTGTAGACGCCATCAAAGCTTTTTATGATACCTTTTATGGTTTGGGCAAGTCTATTTTAATCGGGATAGGCAATGTGGATGCCGATGCGATAAAAGCCTTTATTGACAAGGAGTTTGCCAATTTTCAAGGAGAGCATCCCTATGCGAAAATTGAGAATCCGTATGCCCCCAATAAAGCGGTGAATGAGAATGTGATCACCCCTGACAAGAAAAATGCCATGACCTTCGGCGGACTCGGAATCAAACTAAGTGAATACCATAAGGATTACCCGGCAATGAATATTGCAGGGACCATTCTTGGTGGGGGCTTCCTAAATTCCAGAATTGCAGAAAGATTACGGCAAAAAGATGGGGTCAGCTACGGCGCAGGAGCAGGTTTCCAAGGTGATGGCGATCAGGTGGATCAAAACTCGCAGATGTTCCTATATGCAATTTATGCCCCGGAGAATTATGACAAAGTGCAACTTGGTTTTAAGGAAGAAATTGCGCGGTTCATCAAAGACGGGATTACAGAAGAGGAACTTAAGAATGCTGTCAACGGGTGGATTCAGGCCCAAAACGTTTCTCGTGCAAAGGACAATGAGCTTTCGAGCGTATTGAATAATAATATTTTTTACGGTCGCGACATGCAGTTCCATAAAGAAATGGAAACAAAAGTCGCTAAACTTACAGTTGCCGAGGTAAATGCAGCTATTAAGAAATATGTGCAACCCTATGAGAAATGGACAGTCGTTAATGCGGGCGATTTCAAGAAAACAGAATCCAAATAGATTGCAGATGCGTTATTTCCTGGGTTTTTTGGTGCTATTATGTCTGTCTTGCAAAGACGTGCAACAGAGCAATGAGGCAATAGAGGATGTGGTAGAAACGGTTAAGGCGGCAGCGGACTATGATCCAGAAGCCAAGTTAAGTGCTTTGGGGATTTCCCTGAAAACCCCCTCGACACCGGTAGCCAATTATGTGCATGCAGTGCGTAGCGGTAATCTCTTGTTTTTGGCTGGCAAAGGCCCAAAAAAGGCCGATGGTAAGAATATTGTGGGCAAGTTGGGAGATGACCTTACCTTGGAACAAGGGTATGAGGCAGCCCGAACAGCAGGCATAAATCAATTGGCCGTATTACAGGTAGAATTGGGAAATCTAAACAAGGTAAAAAGAATCGTAAAGGTAAAGGGCATGGTGAATGCCGTGCCCGACTTTACAAATCACTCCAAAGTCATCAACGGCTATTCCGATTTAATGGTGGCTGTTTTTGGTGAAAGCGGCAAGCATGCCAGAGCAGCGGTGGGCATGGGCTCATTGCCGGGAAATATGGCGGTGGAAGTAGAGATGGTGGTAGAAGTCTACGACTAGTCAAATGCTGCCATAGGTTTCAAGAATGATTTGATCCGTTTCTTTCCTCGATTTAAATACCTCGAAGGTGCGTCCTTGTGTGCGCAACGCCCCCAAGGCATTTGCATATTTGGTCGCTTTGATATAATCGGTTGCATCGGCGAGTAATCCGTATCCCAAACCGCCCGCAAACGAATCCCCGCAGCCTGTAGTGTCAACCACATGCTCCACCTTTACCGAAGGAACCACTTCCTTATGAACGCCTTGTCCGTTTTTAAAGAACACGGCACCTCCATTGGAATCCAAGGTCACAATCAATGACTTTACACCATGGTCTAACATATGGTGCGCCAATGCCGGTAAATGCGAGGTGTCTTCCTCGTCAAAATGCCCTAAATTTTCCAAGCGATACTCCTTTTCGAACCAACAACATTTCGATTCTTCCAAATTCATTTTGAGAACATCGATGTAGGGAAGCCATTGATCGCGATCGATCCAAAACTTGGTAAGGCGCTCCCCGGTAGTAGTGCAGGTGTTGGTTGGGCCATGGGCATCGAAAATAATGATGGCATTACTGTTGGCCTTAATATATTTTAGTGTTTCCAGCGGAATTTCGAAATCGGTAATGGGTACACAAACGAATATATCACAATCGAGAAGATCCGATACATCTTCGGGTAAAATAGGGTTCATAAAACCCGTTTGCTTTTCAAGGCGGTTGTTTTGATCTACAAATTTTAGACTTATGATCGCTCCCTGATCCGCATCGGAAGTGACATAGGTGGTATCGATATTGGGATACACATCTAAAATCTCCTTGACCGCTCGCTCATCTTTTTTTCGCACATGGGATACGGGGTATACCATCCCGTCTGTTTCCAATAATTTGGCCAAGCCAATAGCCGTATGGGTGGCGCATCCGTATTTTTCGATTACCTCCCCTCGATGAGTGGTAATATGGTCTCTGGGAATAGGTCCTAAGACCCCTACCTTGTAATTTGACATGTTTTAGGTTTTATTGATTGTGTAGTGGCTGCTTGAAAATACAAAAAATTAGGGTTGGACCCACACGAATTGTATAAATTAGCAGAGGACCCTGAGATGTCCGCCAGAATTGATTCACTATAAACCTTCCCAATGTTTAAAAACCAACTAACTATCCTATGCTTTCTTGTAGCCTCTATGTGTATAAACGCGCAAGAACAAGGCTATGAACTGGTTGAAAATGTGGCGTATTATGATGTAGCAAAGCAAGCCTCGGATGCGTATATCAAAGCCCGTTGTAAATTGGATATTTACTACCCAAAAGATACTACCAACGTTGCAACAGTGGTGTGGTTTCATGGGGGAGGACTTGAATTTGGAGAAAAACACATTCCACAAGGCCTAAAGAACAAGGGGCATATTGTGGTAAGTGTCAATTACCGCTTGCATCCGAAGGTGCAACAGCCAGTTTATATAGAGGATGCCGCCGCGGCAGTGGCATGGACGTTCAAGAATATTGAAACCTATAATGGTGCTAGTGACAGGATCTTTCTGAGTGGTCATTCTGCGGGAGGATATCTTGCCAGTATGGTAGGTCTTGATACCACCTACTTGGAAAAGTATGGGGTAGAGGCGAACGATCTTGCCGGGTTAATTCCTTTTAGCGGGCATACCATTACCCATTTTACGGTTCGTAAAGAACGCGGGATCAAGGGAACACAACCCATCATTGATGCATTCGCCCCGTTGTACCATGTGCGCCAAGATGCCCCGCCTATGCTTTTGATAACGGGGAATAGGGAATTGGAGTTGTTGGGGCGTTACGAAGAAAACGCCTATTTCTATCGGATGATGAAAATTGTGGAGCACCCGAGTATCGAATTAATGGAGCTGGATGGGTACGGCCACGATATGGTGTACCCGGCCATACCCCTGCTGCTCGATTTTATTGCTAGGCAAACAAGCGCGCCAACAAAAGAGTAAGCATGTAAGAATTATTCTTTTCCGTTTTTGGTGATGATTTCGAGGACCCCGTCCTTGGCTTGTTTCCCGTATTTTTTGGAGGTCTTATCAGAGGGGGCAAAGAGGCTGGCGCTTACGATATCTACTTGTTTAATTCGAATATTCTTATAGTCCTTGCCCTTGTTTTGCCCATCGACCACTACAATGGGGTTGTTTACGGCCTCCGTAAAAAAATCGGTTACATCGGCCATTTTTTGCGGATCCATTTTCAATTGCGGTGCTACAGAAACCTTCCAACCTTTTTCCTGCATATCTTTGGTAATAATTTGAACCACCCCGTTTTCAAAGCTTTTTCCAAATTTGTCCTTAGCCTTTTGCCCTTTAAAAACATGAATACTTTCAATGCTGCTCTTGTCTAACTTCTCAAACACAAAGCTTTTGTCTTGCAATTGACCGTCCACTATATAGGCGGGTTTTTTCTCTTGTGCCTCTTGA
>CALIIC010000133.1 GCA_938020445.1 uncultured Flavobacteriaceae bacterium
TTTGTCGGGTTAATGTAGGTAGTCACTTTATCCATCTCATGGTTTAGTAAAACTTTCTCGATAAATTCTGTAGCTATGGTTTTGTTGGCTTCCGTTTTATCCAAATCACTAACTGCAGTAGCACCATCAAATTGGGTGTGCCCACTTGGATTAGGCTCCTGTACCTCTAAAAGATTATCCCAATGCTCTACAATTTGTCCGTCTTCAAAACGAAATACATCGAAACCGGCCTTAGGGCCGAAAAAGTCATATTCGGTATGAGTGAATACATAATCGCCATCTTCAAAAGCGCGTAGTACCTTAGTTTTAAAACCTTCAGAGGGAGCATGCTGCATCACTGCGCCAAAACCTTCTAAACCATCTGCTACCCCCAAATTGTGTTGTATGTATTTTTCAGGATTAATATAGGAAATCGGTGTTTGATCACCCGTATTGAAACTGTTTAGCAAGGCTACGGCTTTGTCTTTATTGGTGATTTCAGTCGGTTCTAAAGAAGTAAGTACTTGAGAGCGGGTCATGACCATTGTTGATGCATCCATCATTCCCATAAATTTCTTTGATGTTTCACTGTTCATAAAAGGTTGCAGCGCAGCATCGGAATTTTCTTTGGTGTCCCAATAGATAACGACAACCTGTTTGCCATTTTCATCAACACCCGTTATGCGCTGCATAAACCCTTTTCTAGTGGCTGTTTCTTTGGCAACATTATTATTAGCTGTATCAAAAGTTTCAGTTGATGCAGCTTCACCTAGATTAAAATGCATCATTTCTACGAATTCACTATTCTCGGCCTTAGCACCTGCATGGATGGTAAAACGGTTCATTTTCATTGTAGAACCTTCGATCATTCCTGCATAATCTGCCACAGAATCATCTCCCATAAATTTGTTCATAGATGCTTCTGCATCTGCAAGTGTTTTCCAGTATACCAACACCGTGTATTCACCGTTTTCATTTACGCTGCTTATACGTCTAATGAACCCAGGCTGTTTGCTGGTGAAATTTTCTTGAACCTTGGCGTCCAAGGCATTAAAAATTTGGCCATTTGCCACTGTTTTAAGTGAAAAAGTAGTGACTTCCAATACGGAAGGTGCTACCACCTTTTCATTGCTTTTACAATGCGCAGCTGAAAATGCGACTATCGCGACTAGTACGAATTTAAGTTTCATAGTAATTGTGTTGGTGTTATATTATTTTAAAGTGATTTTGAAATTTTGACCCGGCTTGAAATCATAGCCTTCACCAATTTCGACAACCACGACTTTATCAGAATCAATTCTGAGATTTACAGAGGAATTGCTCGATGTAAATCCGCTTACATCTTGTGCATTTTCGAAAGTAAAGTAATACCTGTCAAATGTTTCTGCTTCCAATATTCTAAATAAATCCCCATAGGTAGGATCGTCGGCCTGCGCTACTACTTCGAAAGAAATACTGTTTTCATTTATATCAATATCATATAGGTTTAGCAGATATGCAGGGAATTCAACTGCAGTGCTAACGTTGGATGTTGCAGCCAAAGCACCTTCAGGTTGTTGAAATAAATCTTCGATTGCCAATTCGGCTCCTTGGGTAAATGCTGTTGACTGAAATGTATTCGTGACCGTTACAACGGAGTTGGAGGTTATAGGCGTAGTGGTGTTGTCGTCATCGTCAGAACAGGACCAAACTGTGATGGCCAAGAAAACAACATATAGGAATTTTAATTTGTGGCACTTCATACGTTTTAGTTTTGATGCAAAAATCAAAAAACGCCAAGTGTTTTAGCCAGTCAAAATGATGATAAAAATGGTAAATGTGGGAATTTTTATAATTGTTTCTTTCTGAAGTCTTTAGGGGACATTCCAAATCTGTTTTTGAAGAACTTTGTAAAATTGGTGACTTCATCAAAACCAAGGTCAAAAGCAATTTCTTTCAAGCTTTTTTCTGTACTTACGATGGCACGTTTGGCCTCTAGCATTACATAATCGTCTATAAAAGTCTTGGCAGTATTTAAGGCAAAATCTTTGACTACTTGATTCAAAAATTTTGTTGAAATAAACAGCATTTTGGCGTAGTCTTTTACATTTCGAGTGCTTGTATAGTTCGATTCTACCAAGTTTTTAAACTGTAAAAAAGTATCGTAATGTTTGGAATCGTTTCCTTTCAGGTTATTCGTAGGTGATTTACGTTCCAACTTCAATAAATACAGATCCAACAATGCGGAAACAATATTTTTTTGACCATACGTATTTTCAGTCTCCAGTTCTAACATTAGTTGCTTTAGGAAGGTTTCGTTTAGTGTTTTGTCGTTGGCGATAGGTTTGATAAGGTGGTAATTGTAGAAGTGTAAAATTAGATTTATCGAAGATTGTGAAAAATAGTTTAGTACAAAATCTTCCGTAAATATGAGCAAGTACCCCTCGTATTGGGCATCTTTTTGAAAAGCGTGTATTTGGCCTTTGGCAATCTTTAATACGGAACCCACTTTTAAATCATATTTTTTTAAGTCAATATGATGGCTTCCCGTTCCTTTTGTAACGAAGAGTAGTGCAAAAAACGATAGGCGATGCGGGCGCGTAGGATCATGGTCTAATTTAATTTCAGGTATTCTCGCAAAAAAATCGGTTAGATTCAAAAATTCAAAACCTTTTTCTTTTTCGGTACCTGCGCACTTGAATGTTATCTTAGGAATATTCCTCAAAATAGATGTTTTTACTATTGTTTATTTCACATTAGCGAATGCTCGTATAGTATCTAGAACTGCTGACTTTTCTGTTGCCAAAGCCTTTTTATTTTTAATCATACCCCTTATCCTGACTTTAAAATTAAGGCGATTTTATTTTTATTTCGCTAAAAAGCAAACGAAACCTTTTGGGGATACGATTTTTGAGGCTGCGACAAAGAATCTCTTTTCAACGATTGGAAGGATTGAAGGAAGACCGTGAGAATGGCGAAAAGGAGTACGTCTATTCTCAAGATGAACAATTCTGTATTCGCACCTTCCTAAGGTGCTTTTGCACCACTACCCACAATAACCGCTGCCGTAGGAATAGATGTAGGTGGGCTTCCATTTGGTTTCGATGCCTAAGACCATTCTAGCGGAAGTATCCCCTTTCTTTAGGCCGTTACTTTCTAGCACACTGATGCTTTCTTGGTTTTCTAAGGGTACCAAGGTACGGGCTCCTTTCTTTGAATGTTTTAACTTTAAAAGCTCAATTCCCGCTGTTGTATCCCGCGATAGTACCAATCCCCTTCCAAAAAGAGGAAGGTAACAACCTAACAACTCACCTTCATCATTGAAATAGCCCAATCCGTTAGTGTAGTACTTATCGATCAAATGGCTTCTATCCTCGCCATTCGCTTCCCGATCAAGGGCGTAAATACTTTCCAGATCAGAAAGGTTCAATGCCCGAACCGCCATTGGTCTGGAATACGATATTGCTACCTGGGAATCAAAACAAACATATTCGGTCATTTTACGAAAACCAATTTTTCGGTAAATTGCTTCCCCTAGGGCGGTAGCAATCAATAAGTGGGTTTCACACTTTTTCTCCTTTGAAAAAGCAACTAAGAACCGGGTCATATGAAGGCCCAAGCCTTTGCCGCGATAGGTTGAATTAACAATGATATTTGCAAGCCATCCGATTTTTCCTTTTACCAGGACATTTCCTGTACCTACTATTTGATTATCCTGTATCAGAACAAAGGCATAAAAAAAATCTTCCTGTATAAAATCTCTTAAGAAGGTTTCATAGTCATACTTCCAACTGGCTGGCGTTAGGCGATTCAATCCGCTGATATCGTTTTCTTTTAATTCTCGTATCATTTGGTGAACTAACTTAATTCGGGAGTCTCTTTTCTATTTGTGGAGAACGATGGCAGATGAAACAAAGGTTGGATAAAATGCCTGTTCTTGGTTAAAGCTACTAAAAATGATAAGATAAAGCTATTGTCTGGTACAGTATAAAATTGTAAGGGTATGGTGAGCGAACAGTATCAAATGGGCGGTACGAAGTAATCAGTATGGAGTAGTTTAGTTTTGAACTTGAACTTGTATTTGTTTTTGAATTTGTTTAGAACTTTGAATTGGGGGTTTTTCGCCTTGTAGCTTACCTATAAAAAGAAAAACGCATGACTATGTTGGTTTTAAAACAAATTGAGATTAAAAAAGAGGTGTTTACAGTGGTCACGGAACATTTGATATTCCTTGGTCAAAAAACCCTGTCTCTTTTAAAGGAAGTAAAAAATCGGAAGGAGTTGCATTTGCCTTTGATCGTTAATTTTGTTTTGTTAATTATATGTATAGCACTTTGGAAAGAACAAGCAAGTGCACCAAATGAGGCAGCGACGGCGAAATTGGCTTTATTGAAAACAAAACCAGCTCTAAAAAGCAAGCCTTTGCATACGGTAGTGAGCGTAGCTCCACAAAAAAAGAAACCGTTGACAACCGCCAGCAAAAGCTCCGATTCAAGAAAGACTTTCGATACTTTTAAAGAGGTTTTAGCGCATCGCGAGTCTGGGGGGAATTACCGAATCGTAAATACATTGGGGTATTTAGGGAAATATCAATTTGGTGCAAGTACCTTACATACTTTGGGAATCTATAATACGAAGTCTTTCTTAGGTAGTCCCGAACTTCAAGAAATAGCCTTTGTGTATAATGTGGCACGTAACAAATGGATTCTTCGTAATGAAATTCGTAATTTCAGAGGGCAGCGGGTCAACGGAGTTTTGATAACCGAATCGGGCATAATTGCTGCCGCGCACCTGTCCGGACCCGGGAATGTAAAGAAATACCTTCGCTCTCGCGGGGGCAATAATGCAAAGGACGCGTACGGCACTTCGTTACAAAATTACATGGAAAGTTTTGGGGGCTACAATATTTCATTCATCCCAGCGGTGCAAAACCCAAGATTGTAACAGGAATGGTGGTGAATTGTTCTTTTGGCCCTGAGTGGGATGTATTCAATGAACAGAGAGCGGTAAACAGTAGTTGGTAATCGGTACTTAGTATTAAACATTCTAAATTAGCATCAGACTTCTGACTTCCCACCTTCGTATTTGAGTCTTTTTGAACTTGAAATTGTATGTGCCTTAGGCTGTGATACTTTTGTGATGTCTGGGGCATGCATAGGGGTTATATTTGTAGTTATAGAACTGTATGTTGGTCAGTTAAAAAATGCTATGAAAAAGACGGTTTGGTATGTACTTGTGTGCTTGTTCGTAATGGCGTGCTCCCCTGATTCGGAGTCTCCCTTGAATGTTGATTCGCCAACACCACCTATATTGCCTGTTGCCGCTTTTGCTGCCGATGTTGGGATGATCGAAAGTGGGGGGGCTATTCGTTTTAGCAATGCTTCCGAAGATGCTACCGGATATGAATGGATTTTCGAAAGGGGGGAGCCCGAAACTAGCACTGCTGCGGAACCAGAGGTAACCTATGCCATCTCAGGAAATTATTCAGTGACCCTTAAAGCAAGCAATGCCGATGGGGAGGATATAGAGACCAAAACTGCCTATATTACCGTCATTGACCCTGGTATGCCGCCAGTAGCAGCTTTTTCTGCCTCGGCTACC
>CALIIC010000134.1 GCA_938020445.1 uncultured Flavobacteriaceae bacterium
AATAGTTTGCGCAAAAGATTTAGGGGTGTATATTTGCATCCGCTAAACGCCACGGTTCGGTAGTTCAGTTGGTTAGAATACCTGCCTGTCACGCAGGGGGTCGCGGGTTCGAGTCCCGTCCGGACCGCTAAAAGCTCTCAATGAAAATTGGGGGCTTTTTTCGTTTTCAAGTGTTTATGGTTTGAGTAAGTTGTAGAGCAGGATGTTATGGTCCCTTGAGTTTCGGGTGCCTCATGGCACCAAAAACCTTCTGTTGACAGTTGCATTTCTCGGATAGTAAGCAGGTTTTCAATTACTATATACAATCAGTGTCCCAAGGAGGGCTGTAGTGGGTGCTGAGCGTATTTTCTGCTACCCCTTATTTCCAGGCCGGTAAGAGCGTTTTTATGTTTTCTTTGTTGAGGTATTCCTTTAGAATACCGCCTTTGATATTGTTTACATCGAATTCTATGATAAAAGCATTTTCATCAATAGTAGCTATAAGACCGTAGGTGCGGCGAATATCTATTCTGTTCACTACTGTATGAATGATATCGCCTTCTTCTCGCAATCCTCGTTTTCCATAGCCTTTGGCCCCTTTATACCGTGTTGTTCCCGTCTTGATTACGTCAACCAATCCTTGCTCGATGGCATTCGATTTATTCGATACGATCATAAGGCCTACATAATCTTCAAAACCTTCTATGGTTAGGTCGATGATTTTGGCGGTCACTAAAAAGGTCAAGGTAGAATACATGGCAGTTTCATAGGAAAGAAATAAGGCCGTTATACTGAACAGTATAAGGTTGAAACACAAAACGACCTTGCCGATGCTAATACCAAACTGTTTGTTGATGAAAATACCTAGAATCTCAGAACCATCGAGAACCGCCCCGTTTTTGATGGCCAAACCGATTCCTGCGCCCAAAAAAAGGCCGCCGAAGATTGCTATGAGCAATTTGTCATTCGTAACCGGCACAAAATTTTCGAAGTGTACCATTACGGCCAAGGAGATAATGGCCAAAATTGATTTTATTGTAATTCTTCTAGAAAGCGTAGACCATGACATGATCAGGAAAGGGATACTCACCAATACGAGAATGATAGAAATGTTCCATTCGAATAGTTCGCTCAAAAGAATTGCGATTCCGGTAACGCCTCCATCTAGGAAACCATTTGGAAGAAGAAATACTTTGAGGCCAATGGAGGCCAATAGAACACCAAACCCTATTTGGAGAAATTCTGATAGTTGTTTTTTCATGATGTTTTAGATGGTGGGATTTAAAAGTATTTGTAAGTGTTTTGAGCAGGCAATGTACCCTAAAAACTGGATTGGAGTAGCGCGCCGCATTGGAAAAATAGTAGCACGGAAATAAGGCCGGAATTTGTAGCCATACCCGTGTGGCTTTAGGAGGCATTCAGCCCCAACATTCGTTCCGTTTCAAGATCAAGGGCAATTAACTCCCCGCTGGCAAGGCCCATATCTACGGTTAGGAAGATTTTCTTGATTTTATTCATAAAGCATGTATCGTCGTACCTGCGAAGGACCGCTATGCGCGCTCCGTTGGTCATCCGAAGAATGCTGCTAACGATCACTATCATATCTTTTATAATTCTGAAATCCTCAAAGTCTTTGACGGTCATTCGTCCCGGCTCTAAGGTAGGGTGTAGGTGTTCGTAATACCTATTGGAAGGTTTTCCAATGCGGTATGCCTTCCCGGGAGTTATATGGAGCAGCGTATCGGGATGCATCTTTTTCGCGCTCGATTCTTTATGGCCGGGAAACAGTATTATTCGCTCTTTCTTCATAAAAAGTCTATTTATAGATCTAACTTCCACAAATATAATAGTATTACTATTGATATATGATTGTTTAACTATTATTTATGAGTGTAATGCTAATAAAATGAATTCATGCATGCTATTTTTGCACCATCATTTAAACTAAGTATTATGAAAAAACAGTTTATTACGTTAGCAGGTTTAGTAGTATTATCAACCGTGGGCTATACCCAACAGTCTGAACAAGACCTAGTAAAGATCAATCGAAATCGTATTCTGGTAGAGGAGGTACTTAGTGAAGCCCAGCAGGCCGCTCTTACTCCTTCAGAAGTGTTAAATAGCCTTGTGGAAGGGAACGTTAGATTCGTTAGAAACGACCTCACTGCCCGCGACCACTCCGAGCAAATCAGGCAAAGTGCGGAAGCTCAATTCCCCAAAGCAATCGTATTGTCCTGTATGGATAGCAGGGTGCCGGTGGAAGACGTTTTCGATAAGGGAATTGGCGATATATTCGTGGCGAGGGTTGCAGGAAACTTTATCAACGATGCTATTCTTGGCAGCATGGAGTTTGCGACCAAGGTAGCGGGTGCAAAGCTTATTTTGGTCTTAGGTCATGAAAACTGTGAGGTCGTACACGCGGCAATCGATGAAACCGAATTGGGGCATATTACCAAAATGCTGGCGAACATCAAACCTGCCGTTGACATATCCACCAAGTCCAAGGGGCCCAGATCTTCTACGAACAGGCTTTTTGTTCATGAAGTAAGCGAGAACAATGTGCATTATGCTTTGGAAAAAATTAAAAGAGATAGCCCATTACTCAATAAGATGTTCGAAAATGGAGAAATCGATATCAAAGGCGCGGTGTACGATATGGATACCGGAGTGGTGAACTTTCTTTGAGGCTTTAAAGTGAAAAATGCCCTTCTCACAAGGGAAGGGCATTTTAACAAAAAATGGGTACGCCCCGATTCTGTGAGGTTCCCCTGCCTTATATTCAGCTGATGCAAAACTAGTTTGCTAGGGGGTGTTCTGCAATCTGGATACGGAAAATGCCTTTTGCATTCCTGAGCTAAGGATTGATTTTTAATAAATTGGCGCTACCCGTAGTTATGCGTCTATTTTAAAAAAGGCAGGGGGTCAATACCCTGCCTTTCTTTCCCTAACTATTAGGTGCTCTTAGTACCTTCTGTTGGGTACATAGGCCACATCCGTTCCATTACGAACAAAGGTGCCACCATAGTTTGAATTTACTTTAAAATTTCCCCTGTCAAAAGTAATGGAGCCTCCGGAGGTCGCTACACCCAATGCATACCTGCACTGCCCATAATCACGGCCTCGCCCGATAACTGCACTTTCAGAAATCCCAGACCCCCAGCCAATGTTCGCACCGTCTCTCGTGTCTACCAAGATAACCTCTCGGGTATCGAGGTCATAGGTAACGCGCACTGCATAGAACATCTCTCCTCGATATGCGCCCCAAGCATATCTAAATGTCCATTTGTATCCCGATTCTGACCACGACCTGTAGCGTGCCGTTTCATTAGTTCCTTTTACATCAGAATCTTCCGAGATGGCCTCCTTCTCCGTGAGAAAAATTCCTGAGAGCATATTATCCCAGCTAATACCCTCTTCATTTCCAAGGGCGATCGTAGTGATTTTTTCACCTTGATATTCCCAGGTAAGTTCCATCACGATATCCCCTTTATCAACAGTTTTCCGAGCAAGGTTTTTTACCACATTCTTGCGGTTTATGTTGGACGTTTTCTGCACTTGCTTTAGTGTTTTAATAGAAACTGTTTCTGGCTGTGCCAGGTCTCCAATGGCCACAATACTTGCGTCTTGCGCAGACATTGAAATAACGTTCTCCAAAGCCTTGTCGGAAGCTGCCTTCCCAAGCACTTTATGGGATACGTACTGTAGGGAACCACCTAGGTATTTATTGAAATTTGCATTGGAATTCCTTAGTTGCTCCTTTATTTTGAAAGGCAACTCTTGGCTGTTTACCTCCTCTAGCCCAAGTTCTGAGAGCTCCAAAGCATTTTCCAGGGTCGGTTCTTCGGTTTGTTCTTTCGAACAGGAAACCACCATGCCGAGGACCAACATTACACATAAAATTTTCTTAATTACATTCATAATACTCTTTTTTTAATGATTAATTTTTAATAGCTAACATGGGTCTGCAGACGTTTGCCATACCTAACTTTCCCGTGCGTATGCGAAGGGTGGGTTACGTATGATTGTAGAAATTTCTTACATTAAAGATATGTTAAGAAAAGAAGAGTATTTTTTCAAATATTGTGAACGGTTTTCAATAATTGCCATTAAGTTCATACGCCCTTGAGAAGGGTGTTGGCATGTATTTTTCATAGAAAATCAGATGCGATTGTATTTATGATACACCTCGGTACTCATGGGTACAAACAAATAAAAGCAGGCGGTAACGCCTGCTTTTTACTTCAATAAGGTACCGGTATTATTGCTTTAAAATACGCACAAAAGCTTCTCCACGCAGCGCATTGCATTGCCAATAGCTGCCGGAGGTGGTATTGGGTCTTAAATACCTGTTTCGATATTCACTTCGTACAATATACCGGTCCCCATCTACGTGCTCTATATAAAAATAGGTGTCACGGTCGGTGCTACTGTGGCCACCCCATACAAATTCTCTATCTCTTCGTGGGCCAAAATACCTGCCGTCACCCATAGGGGAGAAGTTAAACTGCACACGCCCATTGCCCAAATTCCGCATTAATAAGGTTTCACCCGAACCTTGGGAAGTTCCCCCAGTGTAGGTACGTCCTCTTTTCACCCAAGAATTTTCATAGTCACCTCCGAGTTTTACGCGCAAATCTTCTTGTGAAAGCAAACGATAGTCATTGATTATTTGCTGAACCGTGGGTACATTCGGAGTGCTGCCGCATCCTCTTGAGCTATTTATTTGTGTGTCTAAAAATCCCAGTGCACTGTCATACCGCGACGTGAAAAAACTGCTTAAGGGATCAGATTGCATAACGCCTAGAACATCCGCTTTTAAAGCGACCCATTTCTCTATGCGTTCAAAACAGGTACGCTGGTTGTTGAACTCCCGTATGAGGCGTTGGCTTTTTCCGGGATACTTGTATGGAAGCAGTTCTTGGGTAACCCCTGCGGCTTTGTCTTTTTTGGAATTTAAATAGTTCCTGCTGCGCCGTACCTCTTTATTAAAGTCCCCTACGTTTCTAATGAATTTCGGTGCAAATCCACTGATATTGGTTGCAGATCTGAGGGTCTCTCGTGTGTTGTTCAAGAGTGTTTTGTCCGCGTTGCTATACCCGTATTTTTTTGGTAGGTTAAACAAGCGTTCCACCTTTCCTGAAATGATACGATTGTACTTGCTTTTTGTAGACTCATTTATTTGATTGCTTTCGTATGAATACACAAAGTATACCTCTCCTCCAAATACTTGTTTGTCGATGTAAGAGGTGCCATAGCGCGCAAAAAAACCTGTAAAATTATTGGCGTCAAGGAGTTGTTTCGCTCTGTCACTGTATTCTAAACGCAACTTGTTTTTTACAGAGTATCGGTAATCATTGTACTCCACTCGTGCAATAATGTTCACACGGTTCTTTTTAATTTTAATGAGCCTTTTAATATCCCTCGTGGTCTTTGAAAACTTTATTACGCCTAGGAAAGAGCCACTTTTTTTGGTGATTTCTCTAACATATCGTTCAATATCTTCTTCACTTCTGATAACCTTATAGGAAGCTTTTACCGCTGCTTGCGGAAAGTTATAATCTTGCTTTAATTCCAAATTGTCGTAAGCAGGCCTATATACCTGATCTGTTGAGGGAGTATATCCAAATCCTGCATAGTACTTTTTACCATTGGCCTGAAAAGTATATTTGGTCGAAGTTAATGCTTCCTCTGGGGTTTCAAGGTCTAAATCGTCTACCTCGCACGAGAACAGTGCAAAGAAAATGAGGATGAGTAAATAGTTGGATTTTTTCATAATAGTGTTATTTTTTTTAGATAGATAATTTTACTCTTTTAGTACTTTTTTAAGGTGGATCTTATCATCGATTTGTATCCGGCAGACATATACCCCGGGCTTCAGGTTTTCCAATGATGCAAACAGCTGGTGACTTCCTTTTCCGAGCCGTTTGCTAATGTGATCATATAAAACCGAGCCCGATAGATCATATACTTTTAAGGAGACGTTCGCATCCTTAGGCAATACTAAGGACACCGTAATAGCTTCCGAGGTGGGGTTCGGGAATACCTTGGTTATGATGGCATCTAACGTTTCTGCTTCAATGGTATTCGCAATAAGAGGTTCTTTTGCCGTTTGGAAGGCATTGCTTTCCTTGCCTTGTCTTTGGGTGCTGTTTTGGCCAAAATTATAGATAAAAAGATTCGCATCGGCTTGTCTAAAGACGGCTACTTGTTCGCCTGTACGATCTTTAAACGACGACATGGGGCCCATTCTAAAGCTTTCCGGGAAATAGTACTTTCTTTTGGGGGTAAACCTTTTTTGACCATTGGAATAATCCAACACAAAAAAGTCGCCGTCGAAGTTACGATGCATAAAAATTTCATCTTTTTTATCATTATCGATATCCAATGCAATGAGATTTGTCCACTGTGAAGCAGATCCATAGTTTTTATAGGAAGTTGAAACGGAAATTGAATTGTTTTTAAGTTTAAAACCGTAGAGGTTTCCATCAAGATTTCGAACGGCCGCGAACTCATCCACACCATTGCCGTCAAAATCACCTGCCGTAATGTCGGCCCACTGTGAGTTACTACCGAATCGCTCGTAACTGGCCAGGGGACTTATTTTATTGTTTTTGTATTCTAGGACAATTATTTGTCCGTTAAAGTTACGGACCGCCACAAATTCGTCTTTCCCATCTCCATTAAAATCTCCAGCGCTTATTCCTGCCCATTTGGAAGCTGAGCCGTAATTGGTATAGGAAGCTTTCAAAACAATTTTATTGTTTTTGAATTCGAACATATAGATGTTTCCGTCTGAATTGCGCACCGCCACAAATTCGTCTTTCCCATCTCCATCAAAATCTCCAGCGGTAATACCTGCCCAATCTTTAGAGCCAAATTTGGTATACGAAACTTTGAAAGAAATTGTTTTGTTCGAACCTACTTCGTACATGTAAAAATTCCCATCAAAGTTTCGAACGGCTATGAGCTCTTCCTTACCATCCCTGTCAAAGTCCCCCGAGGCTATCCCGGCCCATTTTGATGCGGAACCGAATTTTCTATTTGTTGCTGTAAGGGTGTATTCATTTAGCTTTTGATAAAGAATAATATTTGCGATACTAAGAAAATACACGGCAGAACTGATGCGGTTACTGTATAAGATGTTATCAATATATACATCTTTTATGATGGTATAAATTTCAGGGTCAAACTCGGCAAAACTCATCCATCGCCCAATAGAACTTCTGTAGGTATTGGTATTTCCGGATCCGTTGACCCTATCTTTAAATTGCAAAGGTGCTTTGTACAAGTTCTTTTTGAAGGTAGCGGCAAATTTTACCATATCACCTTTGCTAAAAACAATCCCTGCTTTATAACATTCAAAGGCAAAATTGGTACTCAACGCACCATGGGAAAGGTCTTCATTATTCGCACCTTTATATCCCCAGTATGGCCAAACATAAGTACCGTTTTCTGTTCTTAATTTACTTTTGAACCAGTTGGCCATTTTACGGGCCCTGTTTTTAAATGAAATCTCTCCGGTAGCCTCGTACATTCGTAGGTACGTACGTCCCATTGCCTGCATCATATTGAGCGGTAAAATGGCTCCTTTGTGTGGAAAAAGAGCACCAGCTTTATTGTCGTTCGGAAATTTGTAATAAGCAACGTTTTGGGATTCGTTCCATTGATCTTCATGTGCATCAATAGTTTCCTGTACCTTTTTGATTAGATCCCGTGCAACGTCTATCAGTTTTAAACGACGGTATATCCCCGATGATGTGGAGCGTACTCCCCGTAACTTGCCATCTTTGATAATGGTGTTGGCCAGTTCGGCAATGGGATAGGTAATCATGCCGCTATGCACTACATAGGCATATGGTTTGCCATTTGTAAACTTGGTGCTTACCCACGTGGCTTCTTTTTGACCGAGATAATTTTTTCTGTTTTTCCGATCATCCCGTTGAGCCAATATACGCTCAATATGGCCAATCATTTTTTGAAGGTACTTCTTGTTTTTTGTCGCCTTATACATGTTCATATAGGACATCAAAATATACGATTCCCCCCAAGCTAATTGCCCAGTGAGGTTGTTCGAAGTTGAATACCCTCGACCATTGTTCAAGTTGGCATCAAACTTGTCAAAAGTATTTTCATATTGAAAGGAATATAGGGAAGCGTGAATGAGGAAAAAGAACAATAACACTGAGAGTCCTCTTAAAAAATTATACTTTTTTAGATGTTTCATACCTACAAGGTTTAGGAACTGGGGTTTAATTGTTGGAAACAGTATATCATCTGTTTACCTCGGCATTGAAACGTGCTTTCAAGTCCTCGCCTGCATTGGCTGGTGGCGGATTCGAATTATTGCAATTTTTCGCCTTGCCAATCTCCCGCGCTGCATTTGCCAAAGCGGCCTTTACATCATTTTTCAAGGCGGTTCTTTGGGTGTTGTTTCGAATATATACCAGGGTTGATTTTAGCACATTCCATTGCTGTAAGTTTCGATAGCACTTGTATTTGGAGTTGTACGCCGCTGTGAGTTCACTTCGCGTTCTGGCGTTTACTCTTAGTCGCGAGTCTTCCCTTAGCACTGCCGTATAAGGCGCTAACTTTAAGGACGTCGTGGCGGCTCTTGTTTCTTTTTGATTTACATAGCGGATGACTTTTTGCTTCTCTCTTTCAAAATCTTCAACGCTGGTAATCACTCTTTTTAGTGGCTTGTATCCTTTTAAATTACTATAGAAATTACGGCTCAATAGGTTGTTTTCGATAATACGGCGCTCTTCATCGCTAAGTTTTCTTTGAGGTCCTGGGGCGTTTAAAAAGAGGGCAAGATCATACCGTACTTTGTTCTCGAGGGCGGATCTGTTTTCACTATTGTAGTTTGCCACCCGGTAGGTGTAAAAGAAATACAGATCTCCGCCTAAGTCCTGCCGTTGTATGTACATAGGACCATAGGTGTCAAGGAACTTCTTGGAAGCTCCTGAATTTAGAATATCAACCGCTTCCTGGGTAAGTCTAGGAACTCGATCCATCTCATATCTGTTGGTCTTAAAACTCACTTTGGCCAAAATGGTCGCGGTAGATTCTGTCAACTTTAGATTTCCGTTGACTACCTCTGCGGGAACCCCTGATTTTATTAGTTCGCCCCGGGCGTTCCTGACATCGAATTGTTTTACTTTGGCTTCAAATTCTCTGTTGTTCTTTACAATGCTTATTTCTGAAAAGAATTGTATTGATTTGCCATTGTCAATTTTAAAATTGATGTCTTGGCCAATGAATGCGGGAGATCGGTATAGAAAATCCTTGGCAGGGTCATATCCCGTTCCCGAGAATAGTGTTCTACCGCGATAACCAACGGCTTTGTTGCTCGGAAATTTACTTTTGAGACTGGCCACTTCATCTACAAAAGTGTCCGTTATTTGTTCCGATTCTTCTAGTGTTTCCAAATCTTTGTCACAAGAGTAAAACCCTATGGCAAAAAGACTTAAAAGGATATATTTTTTCATGGTGTATACTACTAGTTAATGATTCTTAAAGGGTATACTGTTTGATCAGCAAGGTTGAAAAACCGGCAGCTGCAGCAAGTAACTGTTCAACAGCTGACGGTTTGTTATGTTCACTTCTATAAAGCCTTTAGGTTACCAGATCCTTTAAAGTTTTATTGAACCGTATTGTTTACGGGTGGGCGCCTTGGCCTTGCACTTTTCCGCGTTTCTAATTTGATTTCGAACATTGTTCAGTGCGTTGGAAGCACGTTGCCGCATCCCCCTGTTGGGCGACTTGATTTTTACGAGTTCCAAACGTGCCTCAAGAGAGGTCCATTTATTTAGAATATCCGTGCAACGACCCATTTTGTTAAACCGATCTCTAAAGAAATTGTTTATTGGGCCTATTTTTACATTATCACGAGTAGGGTCAACATGGGGGCGCAAGGTCTGCTTAAAGGGAATTACATTGAACGGATTCTGATTGGCGAACCGAATCATACGTCGAATCTCTTGTTGATACCCATTTTTCTTAAAAATTTGACCAATATCGGATGGCTTTAAAAGTTTTGGCGCAAAACCTACCAAAGAAGTGGTCACTTGTTGATCAATGAATGTTTTTTTAATGACCGATTTTTGGAAGTTTGTAAGGGAGTTGTTGAAACCAAAACTGAAATAAGGCTTAATTCCAAATGCAATGGCATTGCTCGCGGTTTCCGTTTCTTCTTCGGTGAGTGAAGAAAAATTGAAATTGAGTACATGAAATACCTCAATAGCGGTGGTTTCGGCAGACACCCAGGCAGGCCCGTAGTTGTCCAAGAAAGTAAATTTCCCAACGTTTATATCGTATAGGGCGTCTTCTGATAGTCTTGGGCGCTTGCGCAGTACTTCATCTTTTCTGAGGGGTATGGTTACCCGAATGATGATTGATTTTCTCTTGGATCCTTTGGCGATTCGTTGGTATAAAAACCTTTTAACTTCCAGACTGAAACTTATATCCGAGTAGGTAGGATAGTTCGCTGCCAACGCATTCCCAGTGTTGCCAAATAAAACAACATCGACTTCCCCATCTTCTACGGGAGGGGTTTCGCCACCACCGTTACCCCCGTTGCCACCTTGACCGGGATTGGCATCTTCTTGCTGATTAAAACCGATATTGAATCCTTTTTCACGGATCAATATGCGCTCTATATCTTTCTCTGAATCTACTAATTCAATAACGACCTTAGTTCCTTTTGTAAAGTTGTTGGTGCGTTCTACCCTGTCAAATACATCGTTGATATGGGAATCGTAGCTTTCTTTCTCTAAAAGATCGAAACCGTATCCGGCACGTAGGGTTCTTCCTCCTTTGGTAATTGCCTTTACGGCATCGTCTTCTGTTATTCCGGTTTCTTCAGGAACGGTAAGTTCTTCTTTCTGACAAGAAACCAAGCAAAATAGACATGCAAAAAGTAATAATAATATTTTTTTCATGGTTTAAATTTTAAGTTCTGTTTAACATATTTAATGCAATTTAGAGGGTAAACTTTCCCAGAGCTTTCTTCAAATTGAGATGGCTTTTCTGAAGTTGATCTTAGTTTGCAATATTCGTTAAGTACATTTTTAGAAATGAACGAAATGTAGGGTAAGTAATTGAAAAACAATTTTTTATATAGTGTTGGTGGTAAGACAAGGAGACGCTCTGCAGAAACCGTTTTGGTGTAACAGGCTTAAAAAAGGAAATCATCTCCTTACGATACCGTTTGGAGATGATTTTGACGCGTAGCGGAAGTATGTGTAGTTAATGGTATGTTTTCGTGACCTCTTTTAAAGTTTAATTCCCTGATACATATTTCCCTTGGGAGGCATAACTTTTCCTTGGCAATTTTGGTTTTTTCGGATTTGCGCCTTTACATTTTGAATTGCCCTTAAAGCGCGTTGTCTCATAGATGTGTCGGTTGTTTTCTTGGCTACGATCTGTAATCTTGCTTGTAGCTTGGTCCATGCGTCGAGGTTTGCCGTACATCGCAATTTTTTGCGATATTCTGCTCTAAATACATTGTTGATCGGTCCCTTTTTAGGGTCGTCATATGCTGGGTCGGTATAAGGTTTCAACACTTGTACCAAAGGGCGAACCTTTAAAGGGTTTTTATTGGCATATGCGATCATTCGTCTGAGTTCTTTTCGGTATCCGCCTTTTTCAAAAATTGCATTGATATTGCCTTCGGAGAATAATCTAGGGGCAAAACCAATTAAAGAGGTAGATACTTCTTGGCTAGAAAACGATTTCTTGAAAATTCTTTTCTCCTCTTTGGTGAGCGTGTTTTGTGATTGGAAATTAAAATAAGGATTGACACCAAACCCGATAATTTGCTCGGCTTCGGAACGTTCCTCCTCCGTGAGGCTTGAGAAATCAAAGGTAAAAACATGCAATACCTCTACCGCGGTCACTTCGGAAGAAACCCAGGCAGGGCCATACAGTTCAAGAAAGCCTTGTGCCCCGAATTTTTCTAAATCCTGTAGTGCTAGTTGGGAGTATTTTGGACGTTTTTGAAGGATTTCATGTTTTTGAATCGGTACTGTTGCCTTCACAAATATGGTTTCCTTTGAACTGCCTTGGGCAATGCGTTGCGATAAAAATTCACGTTGGCTAAACGAAAAGGAAAAGGAGGCAACGGCGGGCAAACCTACCGCCGATCCGGGAATGGCCAAGTTAATGCCGAAACCCCGTTCCCTTTCGAGTACTTTTTCAATAGACTTTTCAGATTTTACTCCTTCAATAACAATTTTAGTGCCTTTTGGGAAGGTATTTGTCCTAGAAACTTTTTTAAAGACTTTATCAATGGCACTGTCATATGATTCAAAATTTAATACATCATACCCATACCCGGCTTTCAGAACGGCATTTCCGACCCCATAGGCCTTCACTTCGTCTAGGTTCGAAACAGTTTTATCAATTTCTATGGTATTTTCTTTCTCGCAAGACAAGAAACAAAAAGATACCATGAACAATAGGGCGCTCCACTTTTTCATAATTCAATGCTTTTAATTTATTTAAACCTTGAATCAATATTAAGGATAAACCTGTTGTGCAATTTGCTCAAAATTGAGACCATTTTTCAGAAGTTGCTTTTTCTATTGAATTTGGGGCAATAAGACCTAATTGAACCGACCTTTTTGATCATGTACTACATTTCGGCGCTGATTTTCGCTTTCCTTCTAAAATCTTCGGCGCTCATTTTCATGCTCTTCTGGAAGGTTACGCTAAAATTGGAATGGGTTTGAAAACCCAAGTCATAGGCTATCATAGATATGGGGAAATCTGTTTCTTTTAATAAAGACTTTGATCGATTGATTTTTTGTTCCAATATATATTGATAGGGAGTAGAGCCTACATAAGTTTTAAAAAGTCTGATAAAGTGGTGTAGTTTCCAGTCGGTCATTTCCGCTAATTTTTGCACGACCAATTTCTTGTCCAGGTTATCTGAAATGTAGTCGGTAACTTTTCTTAATCTAAAAGGAATATCACTCTGGGGCTCCTCAATATGACGTACCGGGTCTAGTTTTCGATGTTTATGGTTTGCCAGAACAATTTCTATTGTGGAGCTAATGATTTGCTGCTTAAAGGGTTTTAGGATATAACCCATTGGGCGGGTACGTTTTACATCTTCAAGTGTTAAGGAGTCAGACAAAGAGGTGATAAAAATAAAGGGGATTTTATCTTGTTTTAAAAGGTAACTCCCGATCAAAGTTCCATTTTCCGGACCTCTTAGGTTAATATCGATTAGAACAAGGTCTGGAAGGTGTAACGCGATACTTTTAAGGGCTTCCTTTACGGAATCACAAGATTCCAATGCCTCCCAGCACGTATTTTTATTGATAATTCGTGCTAAGTCAGCGGCAATAATAGCTTCATCTTCTACAATTAAAATTTTCTTTTTCATCATTACAGGGGTTAAGAATTAGGGGGTTAGGGGTAAATTGAATCTCAAAAGAGGTTCCTTTTTTTTGACTTTGTACCATTGTACCTTTTAGTTGCTTCATTAAGAGGGAAACTAATTTTAAGCCGTATGATTTTTGAGGATATGTGATGTTTTTGGGAATACCAACACCATTGTCCTTTACAAGGATCTGGTATATTTTTTGATTTTTTGTAACCCTTATAGTCACCTTGCCATTGGTCTTGTCGCTAAAAGCATGTTTAAAAGCATTGTGCACCAATTCATTTATGATAATACCCAAGGGAGTGGCGGTCTCTACTTCAAAAAAGATACCTTTCGCTTCTATTTCATAGGTAATTTCTTTATTTGAAAAATCGAATGAATCATAGGCCGCTTCTACCAACCGCAATAGGTAGTGGTGAAAATTTATCTGCTTCATTTTGTTGCCTTTGTACAGTACTTCATGTACCAATGCCATGGAGGTAATTCTATTTTGACTTCTAGAGACGAAGGCTTCGATCTGTTTGCTGTTCAAGCGTTCGGCTTGTAAACTCAGCAAGCTGGTAATTAATTGAAGACTATTCTTTACGCGGTGATGAATTTCCTTGATCAATACATCCTTGTCTTGCAATGCGTTGACCAATTCGGCCCTGTTTTGTTGTAGATCTTTATTTTTTACCTGTATTTCCCAGTTTTTTTCGGATAATAGGAGGTTGTTCTTTTTCTTCGTTCTGTATTGAAAAAAGACATTGGTAATACCCATCAAGAAAAAAATCGAAACGCCCCAGAGAATGTAATTTTCATAGCGTTGGCTTTTGATTGTTAATTCTTGTGTTTTGTTGGCACTATTTAAAAGCTCAATTTCTTTCTCCTTCTCTAGTGTTGTATATTTTACCTGTAGTTCATTGAAGTTTTTGGTGTCTATAGTATTGCTTAAAGAGTCTGAAATAACTACGAATCGTTTAAAGTTGACTAGTGATGATAAGTAATTGCCTTGCGCGGAATCAATTTCTGATAATAACTTATGAATATATGGTAATTCATCAATGACATTGTGTTTTTGAGATACTCGTAAAGCTTCGGTCGCATTTTTTTCCGCTTTCGGGGCATTACCGTTTTTGAGATAACTGATTGCAATATTTTGCAGGGTCATACTCCGTAGTAAATGGTTTTTTTCCTGCTCATAGATTTTCAGCGATTTCATATTATACATGATTGCGGCTTCTGCTTTTCCTTCTAGGCTGGCAATCACGGATAGTAATGAATACACTTCTGCTGTTAACGATTCATTATCCAGTTCCCTTGAGGATTTTAAGGCATTTTTTCCGTATTCGGTTGCAATTTTCAAGTCCCTAAGAAGTACATAACACCTACTAAGATTAATTTGGTTCGTATAATAGGAGAGATGATTTATATTGTTGTTAAACAGCTTTTGTGCTTTTTTTAAGCTTTCTATTGATTTTTCGTATTTAGTGCTATGGTAAAACACTGCCCCTATATAATTATAGACTCGTATGGTACCTATTCTGTCATGTACTTCCTCGTACAAATTCAACGCTTTAAGGCTATTCTCTAAGGATAGGTCTAACTCTAGTTTTTGAGCGTGGTAATGCCCTACCATGGCATAAAAATCCCCTAGTGTTTTTTTGTCTGAAACGGCAGGTCTTATCTGTTGGGCTTGTTTTAAATAAATGGTGGCAGAATCCATGACTCTTTTTTGTAAATAGGCCGTGATGAGATCTGCGTATGATTGTAAGATGTAGGTTTTGTTTTTAAATTGACGGGTAAGGTCGAGGCGTTGTTTGCTAACCTCAATTTGCTGTTTTGTTTTTGCCTTGTGAGCTAAAAAGTTATACTCTTCCCTCAAAAACTGAAATTGTAGTTCCATATTGTCGGTATCGAAAACCAATTTTTTTGCTTTTGATAAGTATAATTCTGCGGAGTCGTTTTGTGTTCTATTGTAGTGGGTAGCAAGGGATATAAAATTTGAGAGACTATCTTGGGAATCTAATTTTTCAAGAGTCTTTAAACGAATGATTTCTTTAGAATGAGATTCCAAAGTTTGAGCCATTCCGTTGGTTGACAAGAGAACTATAAGACCAAAAACGATGAGGGGACGAAGTATCATAACCGGTAAGTTTCGCTATATGAGCGTAGCAAGATTGAAACCACTTAACAGTACCTAATGTAAGAAAATCATTATAAAAAAATCGTTAGAGTATGATGAGAGGGGCAGATTTCATCAATAATTGGAAAACCGCATTAACTATTGTAAAACTGTTTAGACATTAAAAAGCCAAGTTGAAGCATTGGGTTTGATTTTGAACGAAAAAAGTCCGTAATATCTGAACATAGATTCAAAACTACCTTCATCTTTAACTTGTCTTCCGAACATTGCGGTTTTGAATTCGTTCCCTGGTAATGAGGCATCTGTTTCTTAAGGCCGCATGGTTTTTATTCGGTCGATTTCTTTTTGAGTATATCCAAACGTAAAATAGGGTAGGCGATAGGAGGCGTTGGAGCCATACGTAACCCCAATAGTTGATGGTTCAATAATAGGCGCCTTTTAAAGTTTTTTTGATTTTGTTGGATGGGATATTTGCCCCTTCTTCTATAAAGAAGCCATGGCCAATGATGACCTAATGATTCTGACTTCTCGTAAAAAATCCTATAATTTTCGTATGTACAGGACTAAAATCTTTGGGTTTAGATGTAGGGGCTAGTATGCCGATTTCTAAGATGATTCAGTTGTATGTACGGCAAGGGCTGTTTGGATACAATTCTTCGCAAACCGCTTACTACCAGAATTTGTTCGACACTCACGCGCATTTTTCGTTTCGATAAAACATAAGTTTTATTTATGCTAATCATGTAAAATATAAATAAAAATTTATGATTCATATGTCGTAAATTGAAGAGCATAGAAATGAAATGTTCATCTAAAACTCGTTGATTATGAAAACAATACTATCACTTTTGTTGCTTCCCATACTGCTGCTGGCACAACCCAATGGCCCGTATGAAAAAGAATATTTTGATGTTGACTTTTTAGTTGATTTTACAATGGAATCCATTCCGGATCAAGAAAATGGTTTTCTGGAACTTGCAGATGGCGCTATCGAACTTTTCGTAATGGTAGAAATTTATGTCTGGGAAATGGCAATGGATGATTTCAAAACGCAGTTTGATCAAGATCCGTTGATTTGGAACTACCTCCCCAAATATCTGAATACTTTTTCGTTGGCGGGGTTGACACCCACAACAAACGAAGACCAAAGGCCGCAAGAGCGGTTGAATCGACTACTCGCGCTGAACGACTCGATGTTTCCGAAAGAAAACACCTTGTTAGATCGGTTGCATCCGGTACAGTACAGTCTGCCTTCTTTTGTAGGTACAGAAAACATGTCCGATGGCTTTGGACCTCGAATCAAGTTATGAAGATAAAGACCGCGCAAAAATTGAACCCACTTTTTGTTAACATTTACGGACTCAGGTACCATTGTTTTTAATATCAATTCTACAAGCGATCCATTTTTTGGCTCGGATGAAGTCGTTGGAAATCATGCCAAGGCGGCAATCCTGAATATGCCTCTTCTTGTTTAAAAGACCCTTTATTCAAAAAAATCGAAGAACGACCGCAAGAAATCGGGTAGAAAAGCATCTATAGGTATATAGTAGTTTTTTTAAACAAAAAAATTGATAAAATGAAGTACACAAGATTCACCTTTTTACCGCTTTTGGGAGCTGTTCTTTTTATTTCGTCCTGTAGCGATGATAACGAAAGTACCGATGAACCCGATGATCCATCCACCGCAGTCAGTACCCCTTTATCCGCATTTGATGAATTTAATACCGATGCGGTTACCATTTCCTATGACGGGGATCAAATTACGATCGATTCAAGTGGTCTGCCCAACCATACCTCTCCGTATTGGGACGAGACCAGCCCGCTATATATTGAAGCGGTAGTGGCCACCCGCTTAACTCCTGGGCGTATTGGCGGCGACCGCAGTATAAGCGTGACCGTGCCTTCAGCGCCGGAAATTGCTGCTTCAAGCTCGGCTACCGGATTGGGCCCCATTGGTATTTCGGTAACCGGTGTGCCTATTTTCAATGATACTGAGGGGCCCAATGTCCCTTTGGAAGAGCAAATCGCGCAAACTTTTGATTACGCGGGAGCGCACAATGGCCCATCGGGCTATCATTACCATGTAGAGTCTTCAGATGTCGCGGAAAATACCGTGCTTTCTTTTGACGATGAAAAATTGGTGGGTATCATGGCAGATGGCTTTTTGATTTATGGCAGAAAATGCAATTCAACGGGAGATCACCCAACCGATTTGGACGTCTCTGGAGGCCATAGCTCCACATCACAACACAGCAATGGCGAAGCATTTTATCACTACCACATCATCAATGAGTTTTACCTAGGGTCGATCATCGCCCTTTTTGCGGTTGATTTACAGGGCACACCTAATTCGATTATGTAGATAACAGATTTGAGTATCGATAGAAGAGAAACCATCATTTTAGGGGTGATTTGGGGTGGTTTCTTTTTTTAGATTGCGTACCATTATAAAAAAGCGTTTAAATGAAAATACATTTTTGGCCACTTCTGTTTTTAAGCTTGTTATTGATCGGTTGCCATAGGCAAACGAAGAAGCCACCTCAAAGCAAGCATACGGCCGCTGTTTTTGAGGTGCCCGAAACGATCGTTTCTAATGCAAAGGTGCTTTACAATCACAAGACAAGCCTATGGACTTTGAACAATCAACCCTTTTCCGGATTTGTTGTAGGCTATTATCCCGATGGCGGCATGAAGGAAAAATATGGAATCGTACACGGGAAAAAGCAAAATGAAGCGATGCAATGGTACCCTGACGGACATTTGAAAATCGTTGCAAATTATCATAAAGGGAAATTACACGGAGAAAAAAAAATATGGTCTGCCGATTCGGAACATGTCTTGATCGCACAATTCAATTATGATACCGGCAAAGCGCATGGCGAGCAAAAGAAATGGTACTCAAGTGGTCAACTTTTCAAAAGGCTGCACTTAAATAGGGGCAAAGAAGAAGGCCTGCAGCAGGCATTTCGGAAGAATGGGGTATTATATGCCAATTACGAAGCCAAGGAAGGCAGGATTTTTGGATTGAAAAAAGCGGCACTTTGTTATGGCCTAGAAGATGAAAGTGTTCGGTATAAAAAATGACGGCATGCAGGTTTCTCGCTAGTCTCTCGGTTTCCTTGTAAAGAGTGACCGTACAACCAGGATGACCGATGGTATCGGCTTCTTTTGTGATTTCTACGGCCCTTACTCTCTGGGCGGATTGGGGGGACGACGCTCCCTTCCCGGTGCGCCTGGAGGTCTGTTGCCATTTCGAGGGCTCTGCAGTCGTAAGCCATCCTTTACTATTTGCCTAAAACGTTCCCTTTGATTTTCGTTGCATATTCGGCTTATCGCATTGAAATATCGAAAAGTCTCCAATCCTTTGGCCTTCTCCATTTTTGCTATTTGTGTGGTAAGGCCCTCAATCTCCAAAGAATCGACACTTTTATCAGATGCTTTGTCGAACAACATATCCTTGGAAGCCCTAATGTCGCGAAGAATCGTATTTATTTTTTCACGATGCGTCCCATGAAGTTCCTCGAATTTTTCCAATTGTGTTGCATCGAACTGCAATTGCTCGCTTATAAAGTTGGCCGAATTGGATCTCTGAGGCCCTCGCTTCTCCGATGTTCCGAATTGTTTGTACAGGAAAAAACCGTTGACTACAATTAAAAAAATAAGTATGATATACAAGAGTAGATTTTTCTTCATGATGCTTAATCTTGGTAGAAATAGGTATCCATATCTGGTTCTAAAATGCCGTATGTCTTGGCAAAGTCTTCAACATTTTCAACATAACTGGGTTCCTTGGTGGTTGAAAACAAGGTGATTGCGTTTATCACAACAAGTATGATAAGAATGGCTATTTGATAAGCGGGCGTGAGCCAGTTTACATAGGGTACCCCATCTTCTTTTTCGATAGTCGTTTGGGACACTTTGCGAAGCACCTTATCCTTGAAAAAAGGGGGTGTTTTGGCCTCTTGAATGCTAGAGGCGCTATCCAGTGTTTCTTCCACTAAGTGGTCAATATTTTTATTGCGTTCCATTCGTTTGGTCTGTGTATATTATTTTAAGATGCCATTAACATAAAAAACGTGCGCTAGCTGCTGTCTTTTTTATAATAATCATATAATCGTTTTTGTAAATTCTTTTTTGCCCTGAACAACAAAGATTCGATCGAGGAGATACTTTTTTGGGTAATCTCAGCTACTTCCTGATGAGGTAGGTCATCTATCTTGTTCAAGGTATATACGATACGCTGTGCCTCTGGCAGTTTGTTGATCGCGGCAAATAAGATTTCGGTTTTCTCTTTGTTTTCAAGTAGTATGCCAGGGTGCTTGAATTCCGTGAAATAGGAACTTCTGTCTATGGGGATATCATTCCAGAACAACGATTGCATCAACCCAAAACGTTTTCTTGTCTTTTTCTTCCGAATACACTCCAAACTCTTGTTCACTGCAATGCGGTATATCCAAGTTGACAATTTGGAATTTCCCTTAAATTTTGAAATAGAATTGAAGATCTCTACAAACACCTCTTGCGCAATATCCTCCGCATCTTCTTTATTTGGCACAAAAGAGATACAGGTACTGAATACCTTTTGTTGGTATTCATCCAATAGACGACCATAGGCTGCATCGGTTCCTTCCCGTAAAGCTTCTATGAATTTTTGCTCTTCCACCAACCAGATTTGGTTGGCAAATTACACAAATCAAACTATAAAGATCGGGTTTCTTTTGTAAATGCTGGGGATGGTGAAATTAAAACCCATATGAATGCTCGGTTTGGAAATATGGTTCAGGGGACCGCCAAAATACATATGGATTTTCGGGCAATCTTACAAAGGTCTCAATACCATTTATGAGGTTTTAAAAGCGCTATTTTCTTGGTGCTAGCTGTTGTAATTCCCAATGCAATATCAAGGTGCATGGCAGTGGCTGCAAGGTGCTGCCATGGCGGGGAATTGACCTTTTGGGAACGCGTTCCATAGAAGTCGCTGACAGCTTCCCCTACTATTCCATGAAGCTCCCAAAGGTTCCTCATTCCAATGCCTGTAGTATGTACTTAGGAATCAATTCGTTTGGGGCAGTGCTTTTCCCATACATTTCATACGAGTTATAGTTCCCTCCCGTAAAAATGGTAATCATATCCAATTCGGGCCAAATATTAATTTTTTGCCCGCCATTCCCCGTAGCCAAATACGAGTTGTATTGTTTGCCATCGATTACAAAATACTTATGCTCCCAAAAATAACCATAGTCGCCCTGTTCCATCTCAAAGGTTTTATCGATCCATTCTTTTGAGATGATCCGTTGACCGCTCCACTGTCCTCCGTTTTTATACATGACAGCGATTTTTAGTACATCCCGGGGTGTCATATAAAGTTGGTTGAACGTACTAATACTCGATGGGTTGGGTTCAAAAGTCCATTTGTAGTTTGAAATTTCAAGGGGGTCAAAAAGATATTGCTTTGCAAAATCCTCGATTTTTTGGTCGGTGGCGATCTCTATTAGACTATTTATGGTAAGGGAGCACCCGGTACAATACGAAGAAAACGTTCCGGGTTCCGCGACCATGGGTAGGTCTAAGGTATGTTTTACCCAATCTTCGCTTTCCATCATAGCTACTTCGTTGCCCAAACTTTTAGCGTTGTTGTTCTCACAGTCCATACCGTGACGATACGTTATAAAATCCGCTATGGTGATTTGTTTTTTGCGTTCGTCGAGATGTGCTATTTCCGTATAGGTTGTGCTGAAGTAGGGGATTAATTTTTCCTTTTCACTTTTTACAAATCCTTTATCGATCGCTATTCCAAGAAGTCCTCCTTTTAAAGACTTTCCCGCAGAACGTAATTGATGCATGGTGTTTTGCTCGTATCCGTAAAAATATTCTTCGAGCACCAGCTTCTTGTTTTTATAAATAAGTATGCTGTGCACATCAGGAAAATTACCTTTAATGATTTCCTTGACCATATCAAATACGAGTTCCGGCTTTTCAAATGCGTCCTTGATATTTCCCGTATTAATTTTATCCGAAATGTTTTCAGGCGTATGGTACACGTAATTTTCCGGTTGATTAAAAAGGGCTCTTCTGGGAAGCATTTCTGTCTTCTTGATCTCCGTGGTAATTCGTTTGAACTCTTTTCCATTAGCGGTATAACTTTTTACCTTCTTGTTCTTATCTCTTAAGAAAACGATTGCCGCGTTTTGAATGTTTACAAAGCTATCTATTGCCGTATATTTCAAAGGATACTTTGCCTTGTCTACTACCGCATATAAAGTAGTGTCTAGTTCAGAGACGATAAGATCTATGGTGGTGTTCCCAAGGTATTCGTAACGCCCTTCGTAGTCAGTTAACCTTTGATACTGCGACTTTTCTTGAGAGGATGTACATCCCATAAATACCGAAATTAGAATGAATAATGCGTTCTTCATTGTTTTTGGTTTTCCTAGGGTAGGGTTCTTTTCAATTTGTAATACAACGGTCTTGGGTATGAAAAGCAGTAACTTTTTAAATGCCGGGTTCCCAAACCTTCTTTCTACTCCTCTTATTCAATAGCCCTCCATATAGCTGTTTGGGTGATACCGGTTGTAGCTGGAACAATCAATGTAAATTGAAGGATCCATACACGGCTTTCAACAAGGCGAAAGTAGGATTAATTGATGGGGGAAAAGCCTCATTGGGTACAATGACACCTTCTAGCGGAGATTTGTCGGGTAGCGAGTTTGTATCATCGCGGCCGTTTAAAAGCAACAACGCCCATGCATTGTTTCTTTGGCCCTGATCCGTTTTCGTCTATGAGGGAATGTTGTCCGACGTATGTTTTTTTCCGCTAATTGAAGTGTAGCGTGCTGACTTTCGCGTTTTTTTGTACCTCCATCCTCCGGATAACAGAATCTTTTCTTTTTTGATCATTGAAATCGCAATGCCGTTTTCGAAAAATTTGATTTCAGATAAAATCGCTCCGTACAGATCGCGTATCATGGAATTGCTATTCTAAGTATGTTTGGTATGTTGGTTGTACCCTTAGAACCTTTTTTGTCCCGAAAACTCCATCGCCTCGCCCTTTCCGAAACCAAAACTGATTCCGAAGGTTACAAAACGGCCCCGTTGGCTGAAATTCCGGAGATAGAAACTAGGTTGACTTGTAATGCTCTCCCGAATTCGGGAAGCGAAGACATCCCTTATGCTCAAGTTTAAAATTGCCCTTCCCTTTAGAATCTTCTTCCGAGCGCCGAAATCCATAAACAGGTTTTCGGTGATTTCTTGTTGAAAGGTTCTGAAGCCAGAACGATAAATACCTGTTAGTTCAATATCGATTGCCGCAGGAAGTTTCACCTTGCTGGTAAATCTTGTCGACCATTGGTCACCCTTGAAATCAAACGAAGTACCTTCAAACGAGCCCTCACGTTCAAAATGGCTGAAGTTGAAATCGTTGGTAAACGACAACCAATTGGTAGGAATGTACTTGGCATTGAACTCGATACCTGTGGTGTTATTGATGCCGATGTTCTCTGGCCGGGAAATACTGACGTTATCTTCGAAGAGGAGTACGCGCTCTACCACATCTTCGGTATGGCGGTAAAACAGACCAAAGTTCATAGAGACCTTGCCGAGTTTGTAAATACTTGTAATTTCGTAGCTATCGGTAAACTCGGGCTGTAAATCGGGATTTCCGGTACGGATGTTAAAATTATTGCGAATGTTGAAGAACGGGTTTAGGTCCCATAGCCTTGGCCGAAATATTCGTTTGGAATACCCGGCTTGCAACGAAAGATTGTCGTTGACTTTAAGCGAAGTATGTCCGCTAGGGAAAAGGTTGGCATATTGTTGATCGTTGCGATCGTTGGTGTTTTGCAAGAGTGTCCCCACATCGGTATTCTCAAAACGCAGCCCCAATTTCAGGCCCCATTTGTCCCCTTCATAGGCCGCAGTTCCATAAATGCCCAAAACCTTTTGTGTCCATTCAAATACATTGGTCAAATCAGGATTCTCTATAAAGCCGTTCCCGTCAAAATCACTAATGGCAAAGTCGTTGTCTACATCCTTTATCTGATATTGTGCACCGGTTTCAGTAGTGTATTTTTCTGCCCATGGATGTGTGTAATCAAGTTTGAAGGTGTAGTCGGCTTGACTAAAATCTGTGCGCGTTCGTTGTTGCATGTCTTCTTCAGCGCCTAGAATGGTGGTGTTCGTAAAATCGGAAGACTGGTCTTTGGCAAAGAGATTTCCGGTGGCACTGACCAATAAAGATTGCGCTTCGTTTCCTTCAAAATCCTTTTTGTATTGCAGCTCATAAGAGTACTTAGGGTTGGTGGCAGTGGTGAGTTCACGACGGTTGAACGCATCGGTGATAGAGTTTCCTGAATCGAACGTACTGAAAACGGCATCGGAATTTTCTTTTTCCCATTCGTAAGCAAAGTTCCCGGAAAGGGTCAAGATGTTATATGCATTGATATGGTAATCCGTACCCAAAATGACGTTTAAAAAGGTCTCGTTCTTATCGCTCTGTCCCAAACTTTCAATGGTCGTATTTTCCACCAAATTCCTATTTTCACTTTCGTTATCACTAGGGAAGGTTCTACGACCAAAACCCAACTGACTGAACAGATTGAATTTCTCGGTACGTCGGTTTAAGCTAAGTCCAAGACTGTGGTTGTTGGGGACGCCCGTATTCAAGGTAACCGCGCCATTCAGGCCTTTTTTCTCCTCCTTCTTCAGAACAATATTGATGATTCCCGAAGTTCCTTCGGCATCGTATTTGGCAGATGGGTTGGTGATGACCTCAATACGCTCTATCATATCTGCGGTCAAAGTACCAAGCGCATTGCCTTGTTCATTGGCCAGCACAGATGGTTTTCCATTGATGAGCATCTGAACACCCTGGCTCCCCCGTAAACTTACCTGCCCTTCGATGGTAACGTTCACCGATGGTACATTGTTCAAGACCTCTAAGGCACTGGCGCCCGTACTGCTCAGATCGGCCCCTACATTAAAAACACGCTTGTCAAGTTTGAATACTGTTTGGGAGATTTCACCTTCTACCACTACTTCATTCAACTGTTGCGCGTCCTCGACCAGTGTAATGGTCCCTACATCTATGCTAGCGTCCCGTATCTGGAAATCATCGATGCGATTCGTGGTAAAGCCTATAAAACTGACTTCAATATAAAAATCGGTTGCATTGGTTTCCAAAACAAAACTACCGTCTTCAAGGGTTGTGGTTCCCACAATGGGTTTTTGATCTGTAGGGTTCGCGATGAGCACCGTGGCGAACTCGATGGGTTTGCCGCCGACTTCTTCAATCACCTTTCCAGAAATGGTAGTAGTGCTGTTTTGCGCGCACATGGTGTGGATTCCAAAAATAAACAGGATAACCAACCCCATAAAATAAATCTTCCTCATCTTAAAATACCTTACAAATCATACATCAAATATGCTTTTTTAAAACGGATTGCCTTTATATTTTCTGTAAACGACGAAAAGGACATCCCAAACGACATTTGTTTTTTTCGCTGTTGTTGACCCCCTACAATAGGTCGATGACGGGATTGAATAAACACAGCGTACGATAAAATGGTATTTTTATGCTATGGCCTTCAAGCGAGCTTTTCTAAACGGCACTTCAAAAGAAATCCTCTTTCAAGTGGTGTTGCATATCGTTTTGTTTTTGTTCTTTTCTTTTGATCGCAACGAGCCGAGTATTCCAGAATTCAAAGTGGTGGCCTTTATCAATTATGCATTGGGTGCTTTGGTCATCAACTATGTATTGCTGCCCCACTTTTTTTACCGCAAGAAGTATTTGCAATTCTTTGTGTTTGTAACGATCATGGTAGCCTTGATCATTGCTGTAGAGGAATTGGTGCTCGAACAGATTTATTATCCTGATACCAGAGGCGCCAGTTTTCCTGGAATCAGTTATAGTTTATTGGATGTGATGCCGGTCATCACCATATTGGCAGGGTTCAAATTTGCCTGGGACGCCTCGACCAAGCAACGGGAAGTAGAGCAATTGCGTTCTTCAATTCAGGAAAGTGAGCTGCAATTCTTAAAATCACAGATCAATCCCCATTTTTTGTTCAACAACCTGAACAATCTGTATTCCTATGCGATGGCGCAATCACCGAAAACACCGTCTATCATTTTAGAACTTTCTTCGGTACTGCGCTATATGCTTTACGATTGTAAGGAGCAGTATGTGCCGTTGCGGAAGGAAATTGAACATTTAAAGGATTTTACCAAGCTTAGCGAGTTGCAGATCGAAGAGCGGGGAACGGTAAATTTTGAAATAGAAAACGTTCCACTGGGTTATAATATAGCACCTTTGATTCTCGCCGTTTTTATCGAAAATGCTTTTAAGCATAGTACGGCAAGCCAATCTGATGGTATTTTTATCGATATACATATCAGACTAACTGAAAACGG
This sequence comes from uncultured Flavobacteriaceae bacterium, assembly GCA_938020445.1. Classification (GTDB taxonomy): domain Bacteria; phylum Bacteroidota; class Bacteroidia; order Flavobacteriales; family Flavobacteriaceae; genus Pelagihabitans. The sequence goes on from CALIIC010000134.1 coordinate 25,902, forward strand.
GCGACTTGATTTTGAATGTAGCAATAGTTTTCGTTCCGTTGCCAATACAGAAAGTCTCTCAAAGGGAATTGGGCTACAGAACGTCAAAAAACGGCTTTGCCTCTTATATCCCAATGCCCACGAACTGCATATTCAAAACGAACAAAATAGGTACAAAGTGCATTTGACAATGCAACTAAAACCGGAAGCCAAATGATACGTTGCATTATTATCGAAGACCAACCACCGGCACAGCGTGTATTGCAAAAATACATCTCAGACACTGGGATGATGGAATTAAAAGGTACGTATACCGATGCCCTCCAAGCGATGGGTATCCTAAAGACCGAGGCAATTGATCTGGTTTTTTTGGATATTCATTTGCCGAAGATTTCAGGTATTGACTTTTTGAAGACCTTACATCCGAGACCCAACGTAATTCTTACTACGGCATTTTCGGAGTATGCGTTGGAAAGTTATGATTACAATGTGCTTGACTATTTGTTAAAACCCTTTTCATTCGAGCGTTTTGTGCAGGCAGTATCCAAAATGCCTGTGTCAAAAACGTCGGCAGAAGGTTCAAAAGAAGCGGAGCAGTTCACATCATTTGAAGAGGTCATCTTCGTTAAATCAGGACACGAACATATTAAAATTGCCGTATCGGAGATTCGGTTTATACAATCTGATGCTGACTATACTGAACTATTTACAACCCAAAAAAGGTATCTTTCCCAAGAACCCCTAAGGTATTGGGAAGAAACACTTGATTCAAAAAGGTTCATTCGAGTACACAAATCATATATTCTTAATGTTTCAAAAATCCAAAAGATTACAGGCAATCAGGTACGATTGGATGAGAAGACCGTTCTTCCGATCGGAAGGGCATTTAAAGATGGTTTTATGAAGCTCGTTTTAAAATAGGGAGCCCTTTGGCTTGTATCTAGCTATTTCGAATATGAAAGGTTTTTTAGAGTGACTTGGCGTGCATGATTTCTGTGCAGCGCCCGCCTATATACATCCGATCCAAGAATATGCGCCTTAAGCACTTTCAAAGTTTTTGGCGATCTACCCTCTCTTGGCAAGCTTGCGATAAAGAGTGTTTGGGAGGAAGTCTCTTGTCCTACTAGATCTAAAAGTTCGTGACTGTTTGTGGTAAGGGCTATATCAACTCATACGCTCGCAGGGTTTCTTAACACTTTTTAAAAATCACGTGAAAAGGCCATCTCATTTTCTCTGCCATGGTGGTGAGATGGGTTGCCCATTCCCAATTCGGGAATCACCAACAAGGGTACTTGGGTGTGAAAGGCCACTCTTTTTACAATGGGTTCGCGGGTCATTTTTTCCAAATAACCGTGTTGAAAGTTGAGCATGGCCAGTAGGTGTATATCTAGTTCCTGGGTGAATGCTTCCAAGGCTTTTGAGATTGAGTTTGACTGGGTAACCGTATGAAAATAGTACTCTACATCTCCGATAAATTTTTGAAGCATACTGCGGTTGAATTCTTGTAATTCGGTCAGTTCAACAGCTTTGTTTTGCACATGTACGATTCGGATGGTCAATTAAAAATCTTAGTTGATGGCGCGGATCAATTGAGAATGGAAAAAGACTATCGCGAAAGTCATAAAGCGATGATAAAGAAAATAGATGCGTACGTCGCAGGGCATAAGGCGATCAAAAAGGAAGGGTTTGAGTTATTCTCAATACTGCTGAAAGGTGGTAAAAAACTACTCTTGTCAAACCCTGAATACAAACTAAAAACGGTAACTCCAAAAGCCATCATATGAAAAAGGGAATTCTAGTTTTATTTTTGTTATTAGTTGCTTTCAGCTGTTCTTCCACACAATTGGTCAGCAATTGGAAAGACCCCGACACTGTGCTGTTCTATGCAAATAAGGTACTCGTGGTAGGCATGACCGACAATGAAGTTGTGCGGGAAGATTTTGAAAACAAACTCACTAAAAAATTCGAGAAGCGAGGGGTCAAAGCTGTACGAAGTCTAGATCTTTTTGATGTGAAGTTTACCTCTTCAAAACAATCTGAAAAAGAACTCTCAGAAGTAGAACAGCAATTATTGGATAAGGATTTTGATGCCATCTTATTTACCAAGATCATTGGGTCGGAAGATAAAAAAACGCTTCGTCGAAAGCTATCTGACTTTGAAAGATATTCAGGGATGTTTAAAGACGATTATATTAAAAATCAGGGTATTTATTATGAAGATGATTATTACGATGTATTCACGGTATTTCATGCCGAAACTGCTTTGTATTGTATTTGCGTAGGTAAGGAACGACAAATCATCTGGAGGGCCGGTATTGACATCACAGATCCACAAAATTTTGAAAAATCGGTAGATGATTATGTGAAATTAGTGATGCTTGCAATGGAGGAGCAAAATTTGATTATTCATAAAACCGAAAAGAATGAAGTTACTGGTTTATAGTGCTAAGAAGTTCGAAATTCCCTATATCAATAAGGCCAATGATGGCAGACACGCAATTACCTATACAGAAGATGCCTTGGATGCTGAGACGGCTTTTCAAGCCTTGGGGCACCAGGCTATTTCTATTTTTTCAGGTGATGATGCTAGTAGCATTGTTTTGGAAAAGCTTTGGGGTCTGGGAGTACGGTATATTGTTATCAGGGCAACTGGTTTTAATAACATACGAATTAAAAGGGCGTATCAACTCGGGTTTAAGATCGCGAATGCGCCCAATTACTCGTCCCATGCGATTGCGGAACATGCAACAGCTTTGCTTTTGGCTTTGAACCGGAAATTAAATATTGCCGATCGACAAGTGCGGCGTTATAATTTTTTATTGGATGACCTAATTGGTTATAACCTTCATGGAAAAACGGTGGGAATCATAGGCACGGGAAATATTGGTGCCGTGATGGCTAAAATCGTACATGGTTTTGGCTGCAAAATTTTGGCCCATGATATTCAACCGAATATTGATTTGATTGAATTTTGTGATGTAAAATATACGAGTTTGGAAATCTTATGCAAAAAATCGGATATCATTACACTGCACATTCCCTTGTCATATGAAAACCATCAATTAATCAATAAAAAACGTTTGGGTTGGATGAAAAAAAATGTACTGCTCATCAATACGGCTCGTGGTGCAATTATTGATCATAAGGCTTTGATAGCCGTCTTGGAAGAGCAGTTGATAGGAGGGTATGCCGCCGACGTGTACGAGAAAGAAAAAGGGGTCTTCTTCAGGGATAATTCACAAATGGGTATAAAAGATGAGCAACTTAAAAAACTGTTGGCCTTTTCCAATGTAGTGTTAACACCACATCAGGCGTTTGTTACCAAAGAGGCATTGGAAAATATCGCCGAAATCACCATTCAAAACCTTCATGAGTTTGAAGAGGGAATACCCTGTAAAAACGATTTAAGCTTAGAACATGTTCATTCATAATATACTGTGGGATAGAAGTATCTAGTGCGGACCCTCCTTGTCTTTTAATCAAAAACCAGTTCTGAATTCGATATGAATTTGGTTCTTATATAAGTGTCAATTGCAATAATGGGATCCTGAATAGATTTTAGGCTTTCCCCAAGTGAGTGGTCTTGGATAAACTTTAGCAAAAATGGAACTTGAAGTGTTAGGGGCAAAGTGCTCAAGGGATGAAACTCATTCAAATCATCCTCCCAGTAGGTGGCTCCCTCATAATCCATATAGAATTGTATGTTCTTCTCCTTAAGAAAATAGATTTTAACCAATGAGGGCTGTTTTTGAGAGGTAGAAGTCGTTTGTTTTGATCCGTTCATTGATAGTACGCGCAGTTATTTAAGACAACTGTAATATAACTATAAAATAGGTAAGAATAGTATTACCGAACGCTAAAATTTTTAGCTACTTTAATAGCTTTGAAAAAAAGTGAATTGTTAGCTGTTCGGTGTCAATAACTTAGGAGGCTTTCACTATCAAATGCCTTATTAAAAAATTAGTTGTTTTTTAAATTGCCAGTTTGATAACAAGGTGTTTGCGTTGTTTTTCCAAATTGGGTCGCAAGAAGAATGAGCCTGTTACTTTTTCTTTATTTTCGACAGTGTTTCACCTGTTATTTTTGTCGGTTTGTCCATATCGGCAATTGCAAATTCGATAGCTTCTTGTAGCAATGCTTTCACCTTCGGGTTTCTATAATCAGCTATTTTTTTTACTTCAATATGTCGAATCAACTTGCCGGTACCTTTCAATAGATGCTCGGGATCTTTTAGAAGTGTTCCTTTATGAAAGCCTAAATTAAAATGGTTGGTATAGATAGGAAGCATGCAAAACGCATTCGACAATTTATCCGAAATGGAAAAAACCGCTGTCAAGGCATGCGTGTGGTATAGGAGTTCGTTGCTTTCTGGATACAGTTCCAGAATATAGGTTCGCAGGTCAAGAAACAAGTCAATTAGGGCTTGACTTTTAAGGTCAAGCCAGCATTGAAAATCGGGATGTACCGGTCTTGATTTTTTCATCATGCTTTGTAAAAATAAGGTTTCCTTCTTAGTATATGTTTAATTTAACTTAGAATAAGGGAATGAATTGTAGCGTTGACTTTTCTGGATCCGGAAGAATCGGTTTACGTTGCAAATCTTTTGACTATTTTTTCACTTCGGTGAAAAAGGTGATTTGAATCACACAGTCTTGTTTTCTAAACCTGTATATTTAAAATTAATTTTGTCTGATAGTGAGTGATAATTTTAAGATACCCAATCAAATATTGAGTGAGGCATTGAATCGGTTCAATGAACTGACCAATGAGGAATTCGAGCGTTTTTTGGCTGTGACCGAATTTCAGGAATATAGAAAAAACGACTACTTGCTGCGGTATGGTAATTATCATAATGGATTGTATTTTGTTATTGATGGTACTGTTGGCTTGTTTGAGTTGGCCGATGCCAAGGAGAACTATTTAGACTTCTTTTTGTCCAAAGAATTTGCAACTGATTTGGAAAGTTTAACTACGAAGACCTTATCAAAAAAGAATCTAGTAGCGCTAAGTGATTGTGCGGTTTTTTTTATCCCTCGAAATAGCCTCCTCGAGCTCTACGATGTTTCTTCTTGTTATGAGCGTTTGGGAAGAAAAATGTTAGAGCATATCGTTACCCAACAGCACAAACTCACCACGGTACTAAAAACACTTTCCCCTAAGGATAAATATGCTTTTGTTTTAGAAAATAGGCCTGAACTTCTGCAACAGGTCGCCATAAAACACTTGGCTTCCTATTTAGGAATGGCCAGGGAAACTTTGAGCCGTATACGTGGCCAAAGATAAATGGCGTCTAGGGGACGCTTTGTGATTCTAATCACGTTTTTTTATTGACTTACCATATAGTTTTGCCTCATAAATGTATAAATACATACCGATGAGAAAATTAAGTTTTACGCTTTTAGCAATGCTATGCTTTAGTGTTTTCAGTTGTAAGTCACAGTCTAATATGAAAAATAGTCTAATGGAAACAGAGATTAAGAATGTTGTAAAAGCCTTTGCAAAGGCCGGTGAAGAAAGAAATGTAGCCGCGTATGATGCCATTCTCCACCAAAATTTTAGAGTAATCGCAAATCAATACCCAACGCCGGATAAAACTTCGATCATTCCATTGGAAGGCTATGTTGGTTTAATTGAAAAAGGAGTAATAGGAGGTACTAAATTTGATATATTATTTAAGCAAATTAATATTGCAGATCATTCTGCTACTGTACTTGCACACTTCAAAACAGCCGAAGGAGGAGGGCAACTTGTGACATTGTTATTGGTTAAAAATCAAGACGGTAAATGGCAATTGATTGCGGATATGGCCACCCAAATAAAAGAATAATGAGATACTTACGCAAGAATACGATTCGTGCTTGTTCGCTATTTTTAAAGTCGGTTGGTTTAATAAATGCCTAAAAACTAGTGGCCGGTGATGAAGCTCCATCTTTTAATACAAAGAGTATCAACGGAGATACGATTGCGGTTTCCGAGTTAAATGAAGAGGGGAAAACGGTTTTTGTTTCCTTTTTAAGGTATGGCTTACGGTCACTACTTGCCCTGGTGGAAAACTGCCAATGCTCTGTACGTCAAAAAACCAAATCTTGGCGCAAGTCGAGCTCATTTGTTTGGAGATAGGATAGGCAAAAATTTGGATATTCGTTCCCGTAGCATCCCCTGTATTTTCATATTGATAGGTAACCGTAATGGGTTTTCCTGCTTGAAAACCTCCTGAGGTATTGGCATCAAAAACAATGCTTTTTACCCTGTATTTGGGCTGGGCAGGTATCCTAGGAGTGATAAAGAAAAAACAGCAATATGCCCTAGTAAAAGCAAGAAACGTTTGGTAAGCTTCGAATGTGAGATGCTAAAAGAAGGTCGTTTAGTTGATGGCTCTACCTATCCGCACCATTTTTCTGTAATCTTCGGCGGTGACATCGTTAAATTTTAAAAATGCATTGGTGAAGTTGCTATGGCTAGAAAAACCAAGTTTGCAGGAAATATCTGTGATGGCAACATCTTTGTCATTTCTCAAGAGTTCCTTGGCAGTTTCGATTTTCGTCCGTAAGACATATTGATAGGGCGATACATTCATATACTTCTTGAAATTTCGGGTGAAATGTGTTCTGTCCCAACCAGTGAGATTTGCAAGGCCCTCTACGGTAATCGGAAGTTCTATGTTTTCTTGAATAAAGCGAATGGCCTTTTTTATTTTAAAGGGGGCCTCAGAGAAATTGTCCGTTTCTTTCCTCCGCGATACATCGATGCCCTTAAAGTTATAATTGTTTATTGCGATGGCTACGGTGGTAAGTATGTCATCGCCCTTAAACGGTTTTACAATGTATCCCATAGGGCGCGTTCGTTTTACCTTTTCCAAGGTTCTTGAGTCTGCATAGGAGGTAAGGTATACATACGGCACCTGATCGTATTTAAGCAAAAAGTTCCCGACCTCTATTCCCTCAAAACCATGTTTTAAGTTAATATCCAATAGTACCAAGCTAGGTTTATTTTCTTTGACCAGTGTGATGCATTTTTCAACCGTGTCAGATCGTAACACCTGATACCCATTTTTTTCTAAAAGCAATTGAATATGACGCGCGATGATCAGTTCGTCTTCTAAAAGAATAATTTGTTTGGGTTCCATAGGTCTCAAATAAGGATGGGTATTTAATTGGTTTTATACTATATACTTGAATATTAGGTGTTTGGTTTTTACAGCTCGTTTTTTAGCCTCGAATCGAATAGCGGCACCTCAAATAAATCTATTAAACCGCTAAGGCGATACTAAAGCTTGTCCCCTGATTATTTATAACGTTCATTTTTCCGCGAAGCTGTTCGGTCAACAATGCTACCAGTTCCATTCCAATAGCCCCTGGTCGCTTCTTTGTAGTCGTTATTCCTACTCCATTGTCACGAATGGTCAGTAAAACAGTATTTTCAGTTTTATTTAAGCTTATTTCAATGGCTCCTTCCTTTCCTTTTGGGAAAGCGTGCTTTATAGCGTTCATGATCACTTCATGGGTAATAAGTCCTAAGGATAGGGCTTGTTCCAAATCAAAATGAATATCCGAAACTTTCATGGTATAAACGATTTGAGAAGTATTCGACGGATAGGATTTTTTAATTGCCTCCATTAATTCCTGTAGGTAGAGTGTTTGAAGTTTACATGTTGTACGCCTTCTGTTTCATAGAGGATTTGATGTATAAGGGCCATCGACCTGATGCGGGATTCTCCTTTTTCTAAAAAAGCCTTGATTACTTTGTTCTCTTTTTCTTGAGAGAGACCTTGAATGGCCAAAAGGCTCATGATGAGTTGTAAATTATTTTTTACCCTATGATGAATTTCCTTTAGCAATAGCTCTTTTTCCTGTAGTGCATTGTTTAGTATCGCTTCTTTTTCCCTAAGCATATTGTTTACCTTGGTTTTGGAACTATTGCGATAGTACAGAATCATAATAAAGGCCAAAGCCCCTAGTAACATTAACAAAATAAAAGAAAGAGAATTTCTATTTCTGGCGACGGTCAATTCTTGATTTTTATTTTCTAATTTAAGTTTAGCAATTTCTTGGTCCTTCTGCTGCCCTTCAAACTCCTTCTCTAATCTGCTAATCTTTTCATCGTTATTTAGTTTTGCCAAACTGTCCGTTACAGTGAAATAGTTTTTGAGATTTAATATAGCATCTTGATGATTTCCTAAGGTTGAATCTATCCGAAATTCCCTTAGATGCGCATCGGATAAAACCAGTAACCTGCCTTGGTCAGAGGCCAATAACTTTATCGAATCAATATAATTTTTGGAAAGTTTATAGTTTTCGGACAGAAAGTAATTTTCAGATAGTTGACTTAAAAACTCCAGTTTTAACTGTTGATCTTTTAAGAGAGTATCCGCTATTGCTAAAGCTTCTTTAAACATGGAAGTGCTTTGAGGCAATTTGTTTTCTGCTCTAAGCATTGTTCCTCTTATTTCAAGTAGCTTTACATTGATTGGGCTTATTGGGTCATTTAAAATGCTTTTTTCAATTTGTGTCACCAGTCCTATTGCTTCTTTCCTGCGGTTTAGGCTTGTAAGCGTTTCCGCTTCCGCGATTTTAGCCACCAGTGAAAAATACCCTGATTTATTGACCTCGAAAACTTGAGCAGCCTTTTTTAGGTACTCAAGCGCTTTTTTATATTTTTTTAAATCATAATATACCGATCCGATATTATAGAACAATAACCCCCTATTATCACTTTCCTTTACTAACGCAATACTTTTTAAAAAGTAATCCAAGGCCGCTTTAGAACGTCCATAATCCAACATTATATTGCCTAAAGCAAAATTCACTTTTAAAGATAATTCGTCACATGCAGCGCTTGCGAACAGTTTTTGAGCCTTTTTGATTAATATTTCTCCTTCATATAATTTTCCTTTAAGTATTTTTTGCTGTCCATTACAATAATTCAGCACACCAAACTCCAAGTCAGATAAATTCCCTCCCTGATTCTCAATAAACCGTAAGGCCAAATTTATACCGTCCGGTTCTCTTTTGTTGATATAATATACGGCGTAATAAAAAATAGCAATCGCTCTTAAATCATCTCTTTTTTTATCTATAGCTTCGTTTATAGCTTTTTCATACCATTCGGTAGATTGATCAAAACTACCATTGTTAAAATGTTCATATGCAATTTTTAACGATAACCTTATCCTTAGGCTATCGGATGTAGTGCGATCTATCGTTTCATGAAGTCGTTTAAGCAAGCTGTCTTTCTGAACAGGATTTTGAGCTATCCCAGAAATATGTCCAACCATAAAGAGATAAAAATAAAATAAGTACTTATATAAATTATGAATATTCAATTAGCTGAGGTTAGTTATGTTAAATTAACATTTGTTATACGGAATTGTAATAATATTTTAGAAAACTATATATTTTAATCAATAAAATACCACAAATAAAACACCCATGTCACAAATCGAACTCTTTTATGCGCTATGGAGTTGACAAAGACTTTTTAAGCCTATGGTGGCATCGTTTAAAAACAAAAAGGGCTGTTCAAATTTTTGAACAGCCCATCTTGTAATCAATAGTTATAAATAGTTACACTATTGCTTGATCACTTTTGTTTGTGATACAATTTCACCGGTATCGTCGGTCAACCTTAGGATATAGGTGCCCTGCGAAAGGTTGGTCATATCCAAGAAAGCATTTCCAACATCATTTACCTCAAAATCAAATGATGGGTATACCAACTGGCCAAGTAAATTGAACAGTGTTCCTTTCAGCACTTGTTGCCGCGCATTCGTTAGGTTAAAGTTTGCAACACTTACTACCGGGTTCGGATATACCGTTGCCTTGTCGGCGTTGATTTCCTTACTGGCAGCACTATTTGCAGGCAATACCTCGAACGAAAGGGTGGTTCTAGAAGTAACAGTACCCCTTCCACCTCTTTCTGTGTAGACCGTAGCAGTCAATGTATTGATGCCCGGTGCAAAGAAGGTAGGTCTAAGTACACCGCGTCTTTCTCCGTTCAAAGCATAAGGCGCTCTATTCTCGACTTGGTAACGGTTAATTCCGTTAAAATCGAAAACGACACTACCGGTGCCGAGGCCATCAATAATTGCTACAATACTCAAACCAGTGGCCGGGTACTGGCTCAAGTCCAATACGTCACCATCACTAATGGCTCCAAGGTCTGCATTCGTAATTGCATCTACCAATACCAAGCTTTCAATAGTTGGAGCTACTGGACTCACTACTTCAAAACTAATGGTTTTGGCAACACCTTCATCACCTCTGCCGCCACGTCCAATAAAAGGAGTTGCGGTAACGGTATTTGTGCCTAGGTCAAAAGGAACCCTTCTAAAGTTACCATTGTTATCACCGCCCAAAGCGAAAGGAACCCTACTATCCTTTCTAAATCCGGTAGTACCGTTGTAATCGAATATAACGCTACCAGCTTCTAGGTCTCCAATATTGGCAACTACGCTAAAATTAACAGCGCCAATGGTGCTGATGTCAATTACATCGCCATCGTTCAACGGACCTATGGCTTCGTTGGTATCCGCATTAATAAGCGTAAAGCTTTCTACTTCTGGAACCACACCACCAATAATTTCAAAACTAATGGTCTTGGCAATTCCGGCATCGCCTCTACCACCTCTTTTGGTGAAAGGAGTACCTGTAATGGTATTGACACCATCTTGCAAATCTAACTTCCTAAAGTTGCCGCGCCATTCTCTACCAACGGCAAAAGGGGCCGTATTATCCTTACGGAAGGCTTCTTCACCATTGAAGTCAAAAACCACACTAAGCGGCGCAAGGTCACCAATGTTCGCTTCGACATTGAAATTGGCGGTATCAAAGATTCGTAAATCCAGAACATCACCATCGTTGATAACAACAAGTGGCTCATCGCTATCCGCGTCGATCAACGTAAAGCTTTCTACCTCGGGAACATCTTCTACCGTAAGCTCAACTACTGTGGTGCTAAACGATTTATCGGGTGCATTACTCGAAACAGTCAATTGATCCAAGTATTTGCCCGGTTCCAACGTAGTCGCATCCAAGGTAAGGTTGATAGTTTTAGATCTGCCGGCACCTACCACACCAGATAATGGTGTAACGTCAGAAATGAAATCTAACATAGGCACGTCTGGGCGAACAAAACGTACTGCCAACTCATCCTTGATATATGGTGTGTTAAATGCCACCTGAGCACCATCGGTACCAGTAGCATTTTCAATACCTATAGTACCACGGTCAATAAAGGAAGCACCCTCGACATCATCGTACAAAAATTCGATATTGCCATCAGTGAAGATGATTACTTTAAAGGTGACCGTTTCTTCAGGGTTACCGAAGAATATGGGTGCGTCTGACCATTGTACAACAATAGCATCGGTAAAAGCGGCAACATGCACGCCTCCATCGTTTTGAGGCTCAATGTCTACCCACATTGGAGCAATTACATTGTTTACGCCATCATCTACTGGAATTTGACCATTAAAGAAGGTAAATGCCGTGGTAGGCGCTTGGAACGATACGAAACCGTTTGCATTAATGAACAGGCTTTCATAACTGGTTCCGTAGTAATTAATAGAATAGGGCAATGTAATTTCCACAGTTCCGTCAGCTCCTACAAGATCTGTAATGTCGGTGCCCAGACTACGAATGTCGAATGCGGCATAAACTGGGCCACCTTCCTCATCGCTGTCGATCCAGCTATAACCGAACTTGGTATCGGTACCGACACTGTACTTAATAGGGTGTCCCGCACGAGACTCTGCAAAACCTTTGGTAGGTGTTGCCGTCATGTTATTAAATGCAATCAACGATGTATTGTTGAATTGTACATTCGGATTCGCAAGGGCTCTTGCCAAAGCCAGGTCAGGGAACGAGTAGGTTAAAGGTGCATTGCCATCATTTCGCAATACGATTTCCTTTTCTATCGTTGTTCCTCTGTCGGCGGTTGCAAAAAGCTCTTGAGGGTCTAAAAAGGCCTTTGGAGGATTTACCCCAATACCATTCACAATTACCTCAACAGGATCCGATGCATCAGAAGCATCACTGGTAATCGTTATGACACCGTTTACGTTTCCAGAGGTAGTAGGTGCAAAAGTGACCGCTACTTCTAGTTCCTCTCCCGCAGCGATGACCGCTGAAGTTGGATCAACCGTAAAATCCTCATTGTCCGAAGCTATTTCCGAAACATTTAAAGGAGCCAAGCCCGTATTGGAAATAGTAAAAGATGCCTGCTTGGTATTTCCAATAAATACATCATTAAAGAGTAGTAGTTCTTCTGATACCTCGATACCGTTAACTTGCCCGGTCACATCAAAAGTAGTGGCTACAGCGGCAGTTGGAGTAATGGGATCGTTACTATTTACAAGAATGTCGGTTTCAAACGTACCATTGGAAAGGTCAGCACCGTTAAACGTTACTTCTACTTCTACTGTTTCACCTGATGCTACGCTTCCGCTAGAAGGGTTTAGGGTGATATAGCTATCGCCACCACCGCTTAGGGCCCGTGTCAAGAAAGCAAAGTTGTCCAGGTTGGTATACGAAACACCTCCATCACTACTAAAGAAATAGGTGTCGGGTCGTACGGTAGTCGTGTCAAAAGATCCTTGTGGGAAGTTGATTCCTTCGGGATACTTATGTACGATCCAGAAAGATTCACCGGCGTCGAACGTTTGTGATTCGTTCAACACTTCTTCCAAGAAAACACCCTCTTCGCTCGTTTGTGTAATTACTTGCGAAGTAAGTAGTTGACCGGCATCTGGAGTAGCACCTCCTCTATAAACTTCTAAAATAATGGCAGCTTCGGTAAGCCCCTCCGTTCGGTATGCGTTACGTACAGCGTTCAAAGTGAAATTTGTTTCAGCATCAAACTTAACGGCAATAACGATTGCAGTACCATTGTCAAGACCTACAAAATCATCTGGAATATTGATTCCAGTATCGTAGAAAATAGAATCTGTAAAGGTGGTTGCATTTGCAAGTTGCTGTGAAGCACGCGAAATTTTAAAGCCTCTTTGAATACCAGCGGCCTTTACTTTCTCTTTATTGTTGTTGCCAAGACCGTATTTTGTAAGGTCTATCGCGCTAACAGATTTTGCTGTGTTTCCAGTAGTTGGGGCCGTAAATACGGTTGCTCCCAAAGCAGTGGTGAAATCCAATGCAGTATCTCCACCATTACTAATGGTAAAGGTCGCGGTTTTAACAGGTGGGTCATCTACGGTAACATCTACCGATGCATTCAACGAATCTGGTGCAACAACGATTGAAGGAGGAGAAACAACTGTTAAGGTCACGGGGACATTAATGGTAGGGTTCTCGGAATCGTTACTGTTGATGTTAATAGTAGCGTTATAAACACCCGGAAGCAATGAACGTGCGTCGAACTTTACCTGTAGGGTTGCATCGTTACCTCCGATTACTGTACCGGCTGTTGGTGCTACCGTAAGGAAGAACGCATTGTCATCTCCATCGGTTACTTCTACATTGTCAATATCAAAAGTAGAACCGGCCGCAGCATTGTCAGAAAGGAGTACTACCTGTTCTATAACACCTGCAAATCCTGTTCCTGAAAATACAAGATCATCGTCAAAATAAACCCTGGTCGCAAAGTCATCCTTGTCAACGATTATCCGTACCTCGAAGAATCCTTCAGGAGTGGTTGCATTGATCGGAACAAAGCCAACTACACCTGCATCCAATACTTCTACACTGCCGTCGGCATTAAAACGTACTCTGGTAACAACTGATTCCGCTGCTGGTGATTGGGGAATTACCTCAAAACTAGCACCGGTGGTCTGAACGTTCACCCGTGCAGAAGCAACCATAAACGGTTCGCTTCCCGGAGTGATCAATGGCGAAAATGCCAATCCCGTGGTTCCAGAACCATCGGAAGTTCCTCTAGCATGCTGCGCGCCTTCGAAGGCATTGGCACCAGAAACGGTAAAAAAGTTGGCTGGCTGTGTGCCCCATCCATTTTGACCGTTCAATTCGCCAACTGCAAAATCTTCAAATCCTGTGGCATATAAGCTAGTGGTAACCTGATTTAGGGTGCCATCTGTTCGTACCAAAGCGGCTAAGCCGTTTCCTGCCGAAGAAGGGGCCTGCGCTTTTTGAAAACCATTTGCGCTGATTGCCGCGTTCGTGCGAGCTACTCTACTTTCGAAGGTAGCTTGGGCCTCATCGTTGATCGAAACATCAAAGGTAAGGTCGGCATCGCCAATGTTTTGAATAGTAAGATCTCTTGTCTCAATTTTGAACTGTTCCAAAGTCTCATCAAAGGAGTCCGGATTAACAACGATCGAAGGTGCTTCCGTTCCGTCAAGAACACGCACATTAAAGTCGATGGATAACGTACCGTCGAAACCAATGATATCCAACTCCACAGTTTCTTCGTAGAACCCTTTGGCTACCCCGGTCGTATTGATTGTCACCGTAACAATGGCAGAACCTCCTGCAGGAACTTCAAGCGTTTCTGGAGCAATACTCTCAATAAGCTCATAAGCGGTAGCCGGGTCTAATACGGCCAAGGAAACAGCGTTCTCGGAAATATTGTTGATGGTAATCTCACGTGTTGTGGTCTCATCTACATTAAGTTCTTCCGTAAAGACGGTTGGCGTGGCAGTAACAGGAGCCTGGGCGGCCAAAACCCAGCCCATATCCCTAAAATGGCCCCTGGTAATTGGACCGATATCAAAGTTCGATTCCGAGGCACCCACTTGTGGTGTCATCAATGAATTGATATCTCCTGCCGGGAATGTTGCTTCATCCCAGTGAGCAATACTAGAGCCTCCTTGGAACGGATTCGGAGCAAAAAGTTCCGGGTTGACCCCACCTAAGGCTTGTATCGCGAACTGGCCGTTAACGAAAACATCACCACTCGTCAAGAAATCTCCAAGCTCCGTAGAAGGATTTGGAAGGTCTAAGACAGAATTGCCATCACCGTCTACAATAAAGGTATCAAAGATAAAAGGGTTTCCGCCACCATTGATGTTTCCTACGCCAGTGCCATTATTTACATTTCCTCCGTCAACAAAGCCCAAACCATGGCCTGCTTCGTGAAGCGCCACCGTTACAAAGTCAAATTGTCCGGCAGGGGTGTTCCCATCTGTTCCAAAATACCAGGGAATCCCGTTTCCGATGTTAACGACCAGGTCAAATTCCTGATCGGGTGCTAAATCTTCACCAGCAATGGAATTGGCCAGAGCTACCGGATAAAAAACATCCGCTTCGGGTGCTCCGGGAAAGTTCGAAATTAAGGTCGTTGGTCCGGCCGATGCCAATACCCCGGCTCCTAGATTCGCAAAATCAGCAAAGATTCGAATAGGCTCGGAAGAAACAATTTCTTCAGACCAAATATCCAATGCAAATTGAAAAGCCTCTTGTACTTCGGTGTTGCCCTCTGCTCCGGGACCGAAAGTGATAAGAAGTTCGGCAGTTGCCTGTTTTTTTCCTACGAACGAGGATTTCTTCGCGGCCATTTGATGCACGGCCATACGTGAGTGCTTATCCTGAAAATCTGCCGGACAAACAACCGGAGTCCCGGGAATTTTTTGCATTCCCTTCTGGGCCTGCAGTGTTTGTGCACTTCCCAAGAGGAAGAACACCAGTACGGAGCTTAAATAGCAAATTTTACGAAAGTGTTTTCGCAAAGCCGTACTGTCCAATACGTAGTTTTGTTTCATTTTTTTCATTTTAAATTAGTAATTCTCGGAAGGTAATTCTTACTGGGTATAGATGCAAATATTATGTTAATTTCATTAAAATGTACATCAATTTATCGAAAATGGATTTAAAGGTGCTGTTTCATGAGAAAAATGCAATTTTGAGTAAATTTATTCGAATGATTTTGTAAATGTATACGAACAGAAATATCAGTTATTTTTTACAAAAAGTAGCGTAACGATAATAATGGTTGTTTAGTCTTGTAAGTGTATCCTAACGAAAGTCATAGACCAGAAGCCGTTTTTGAAACCCTTTTATCTTGTATTCGGCAATAGGCTCAACCCCGTCGAATGCAAATGTTAGGCTTAGAACAAGACAGCTATCGAATACCCCGCTCTTTAGAAGCCGGTTCATAACCGGTACCGACATATATGAGTATACGATTGATTTGGCTGGAATGGCGTAATCGAAAACATTCGCTTTTACAAAGGTAATTGGTAGTTTTTTGAATTTGTTTTTCAATCGACACACAAAGACTGCAAAAAAATCGAGTTCTACCGCGATGATCGCTTTCCACGGAAAGCTTCGCGTGGCAATGGCCGTAATTTTAGCATATCCGGCACCTATTTCCACAAAGTTCATGTCTTCCGTCTTCGGAACGTATTTCCGAATCGCCGATAGGAACGGTTCTTCTACATGGCCAATGTTGCTTGAAACCAAAACAACACGATCCTTGCGTGCGATGACCGATAGTTGCTGAAAAGCGAAAAGGGCCATACAGAAGACCAAGGTTCCAAAGATGCCAATATATAAAAATTCTGTCATTGATTAATCGGTAGTGTATGTGCGTTCCGATACGCGGGAAAATAAAAGTACGGCAACGGTTTTGGAATCCGATATGCTATGTTATAACTGCTAAGATTTCTGTACAAAGTGTGTTTATATAGTAATTATGTTCCTTGGTTGGCAATTGCTAGAACATCACTAAAAGCATCGCAGTGGTCCTTCCGCTTTACTTTAAAGCTTAGCCAGAAATGGCCTGTTGGGTAGCGGTGCCCCTATTTTTTCTAAAAGAGCTGATAGCCATCAAAATAGTAATAAGGAAAAAGATAATGCCACCAATGAAAAATACCATCGTCGCTATTTTCTCAAAAAGGATTCCGCCTAGCAGAAGCCCGAACATACTGGCAAAACTTCCCATGCTATTTCCGTACCCTTGTATGGCTCCCTGCATTTGAGCACTTCCCGTTCTTGATAGGAGTGCTAAAAAGCTTGGCCACATGAGCCCGTTTCCTATTGATAATAGGGTGTTAGCCAAGTATAAGGCGATACTGTCCTGTACAGATAACAATAGAAAACTTCCACTTAGAAATACGGTACCGACCAAAATCAACGACTCATTCGAGAATTTACCCGATAATTTTGATAGCACTGGGCCTTGTACCAAAATCATGATGAAACTGGAATAGGCCAAAAAGATTCCTAGGTCAGTAGCAGACCATTTAAGCAGGGTATTGGCGTAAATGGGCAATCCTGCATAAAAAAGACTGAAGGCTAAAAAAGTAAGGAAATAAACAGTGTATAATAAGGGAATGCCAGGTTGTTTTAGCACACTTCGCCAGCCCTTTTTTTCTGGATTCGCCTCAATGGCCCCCTCTTGATAACACTCTTTATGTTCAACTTGAAAAAATTTTCGAACAGAAAAATTCTTATTACTGCCAGTATCCACTACACAAGGGTTGCTTTCTTTTAAGCGTGTATTGATTACAAAAATAGCGATGAGCGATATGATGGCGGCCAGAATCAAGGGCAGTGCCTCACCCAAAAAGGTGGATGCCAAAATACCTGCAATGGCAGGACCTAAGACAAAACCAGTGCTCGTTGAAGCGCCCATTTTCCCAAAATTGCCGTTTCGGTCCTCATCCGTTGAAATGTCTGATAGGTAGGCGTTCGCCACGGATACGTTTCCTCCTGTAAAGCCGTCAAAAATGCGGGCTATAAAGATGAGTAGTAAGGGCAACGTCATCGCGTAGCTTCCGGTAAATGTAGTATCTTGGGACCATAGGGTGGTTTTTGGAAGCAGAAAGGCCAGTAGGAATAACAACCAGGCAATGAACGTACCTGCTTGGCTAATGACCAATACTTTTTTTCTTCCAACACGGTCAGATAGGCTTCCCAGCATGGGGGCTCCTATGAATTGAAAAAAGGGGTACATAGCCCCTAAAATCCCATAAATGAATCCGTTGCCCCCCATATCGACAACGATAAAAATTAAAATAGGAATAACAATGCTATACCCCAGGATCCCAATAAAGTTTACCAAAAGAATTGGAAATATCTTGGACGGAATGAAGGAACGTAACTTCATAAGATTCGATTCTTTGAAAGCATTGTTTAAAAGTAGGCAATAGCCTTCCCTTTTTTTAACGGCCATTAAAAAATTAACAGGCGATTCCTACTGCTCAATATCCTGCGCTTCAAAGCCTATCAATTCGTTCGCCTCGAATTCAGGTGTAACCCCTATAGGATTGCAACATACCTCACAGTCTTCAACATAGGTTTGTCTGGATACCGATGGATCCAGCAACATGGAAATTTCCTCCCAACAGTACGGACATTGAAAAAAGTGCTCGTACATTCCCCTTAGAATTCAACATTTAATAACTGACCGGTGAGCTGTAGTAATTGCAATTCTGCCAATTTTGCATCGTATTTCGCTAAGTTTTTATTCGTTTGGGCATTCAGTAAATTAATTTGTGCCTGTCGAAACTCTATGGAGGTAATACTTCCTAGTTGAAACTGTTCTTTGGAACGTTCAAAATTGTTTTGATTTGTTCGCACGTTTTGGGATTGTATGTCGAAAATATTTAAGCGATTTTGATAAATGGCCATGGCATTTTGAATGTCCCGATCTACTTCGAGTATTACTTGTTGCTTTAGCAGTTCTTGATTTTCATAAGCGATTTTCGCGTTTTTCACCCGAACGTTGGTACTGCCACCATCAAACAAATTCCAGGTGAGGCTCGCACCAAGTCCAAAAGTCCATGTTTCATTGTTGGTTCCGGGGAAAAAGGCAGAAGCGGCACTTTGGTTCAAATTCCAACCGTACGACCCGTTGAGACCAATAGTAGGGAGGTAGCCCGATTTATTTACTTTGATATCGTAGGCATTTATTTGAAGGTTCCGCTCGTTTTGTAGCAATGCCACGTTGTTTAAATTCGCTTTTTCAATATGCGCTTCCAGTTTTAGTTTTGGGATAAAACTGACCAAAGTATCCACGGTAAAAGTGGCATTTAAATTCTGGCTTAATACCACATTTAGATCTCGCTTTACATTTGCCAGCTGCTGGCGATTGTTCAGGAGGTTGATGCTGTCGTTTGTAACATCTACCTGTGCATTTAAAATATCTAGTTTGGTGTTTTGCCCATATTCAAAAGCGTATTCCGCTCTTTTGATTCGTTGTGAGGACACCTCCAATGCCTGTTGTAATACATTTTCGTTTTCGGTGAGCCTGGCTACTTCAAAATACACACTGAATAGCTGTATCATCGTATTTTCGATCGTCTCCCGTGCTTGTAGCTCGCTCAATTGATATTGTTCTTTGAGTCTTTTGTAGTTATAATAGCGGCCAAGTCCGTCAAAAAGGGTGTAATTGGCGTTTAAAGAACCATTGTACCTCTGTGCCTCTGCCTTGTAAATGTCTATGTCGCCTCGCGGGCTTCCGTCTTCATTGATCTGGCCTGGAAATTCAATGGTTGAATCATCTCTGTTGTAGTCGGCACCACCAACGGCGGTTAAAGTTGGGAGATAGCCGGAGTTTAAAATGCCTTGGTTGTTATCGGCAATTGCCACTTGGTTCTTTGCGACTTTAATGCCAAAATTATTTTCCAATGCCAAGGCGACCGCTTCTTTTTTCGATAGCACTTGTTCTTGTGAAAAGAGCATTAGATGCCCTAGGACGAAAAAAGGAAAAAGTAGTAAGGGGTGCTTCATTCTTTTATAAATTCTTGCTTGTGCCATTGTTTGTTTCGTAAATTTCAACAGGGGCCGGTTCGGCTGCCGCAATCGCTTCTTGTTCATTCTCTAATAGGGGTTGGCTTTCCGTTTCTATTTGGACTGCTTCTTTTTGCTCTTTAATGGCGCGTTCTACCTCTTCCTTGGTAATCTCGTTGCCGGTTGCCAACCATTTGGTACTTACTTTGAGTTTATTGCTGACCGACAAGAATATCGGAAGCATCAAAAGGGTGAGAACCGTTGCAAAGCCAATACCATAGGCAATGGAAATTGCCATAGGAATTAAAAATTGCGCCTGTCTACTGGTTTCAAGCATTAAAGGAGCTAACCCGGCAATGGTTGTAATAGAGGTTAAAAAGATAGCGCGAAAGCGAGAGCGCCCTGCTTCAAAAATTGCCGTGTCAAAATTCATGCCCGAACGAAGGTTGCTATTGAATTTTCCGATCAATACGAGGCCGTCATTCACCATGATACCAATAAGGGCAATAATACCCAGCATCGATAAAATATTGATAGGGAAGTCATGGATCCAATGCCCCCAAGCAACCGCAGTTAAACTAAAGGGGACCAATAGCAGTAAAATGAGTGGCTGACTAAAACTTCGAAAGGTAAAGGCAATGGTGATGTATATGAGTACAAGCACCGAGATTCCTACGAGATTAAGGCTGTCGAAAAGCTTGTTGCGTTCTCTATTTTGCCCTTCATAGGAAGCCGTGACCGTAGGATACTTCGATTGTATATCGGGCATTATCTGCGTCTTTATTTCGGACATAACGTCTACCGCACTGGTGGTTTTGGCATTTTTAAGGTCTGCCGTAAGCTGTATTTCACGTTGTCCTTCCAATCTATTGATGGCAACGTCACCACGTTCAATGCTATAGCTTGCTATTTCTTTAATGGGGACTCTACTTCCCGACGGGGTTACAATGCGCATTTCGTCCAAGTCGGTTATAGAAGATCTGTTCTCCCGATCGTACCGTACCCATACCCGTATTTCATCTTGACCACGCTGAAAACGCTGTGCTTGCGAACCAAAAAAACCGGCCCGTACCTGGTTCATGACCGTTCGAAGGTCAAGGCCGAGCAAATAGGCATTCTCCTTTAATTCCAATCGTATTTCCTTAATACCGGCGGGATCGTTATCGGCCACATCTTTCAGTGCCGAATTGTTCAGTAATGCTTCTTTGAGCTCTTTTTTGGCCGCTTTGAGCTCTTGTATATTGTTGCCAAGTAGTGAAACCGAAACGGGGTCACCACCAAAATTACCGCCTGATCCATAAATAAGGCTTTCCGCACCTATGACTGGGCCCACTAACTCCCGTAACCTATTGGTGATCAAATCTGCTACTATGGCATCTGGCCGTTCTTCTCCGGGTAATAAGTTGATAGATAGGGTGGCTGCAGCGGATCCCGGACCAACATTTTTGATGACATTTTCAAAAAGTACCTTACCGGTTCCCTTAAGGTATTTATCGGTTAATTCTTGATTTACGATCTCAGACTTTTCTTCTATAAGGCTGATAATCGAATCGGTGACCTTTTCGTTGGTGCCATTGGGCATCAGCAGTTCGATCTGTACCCGATCACTTGCAATGCGGGGAAAGAAGGCCGTGCGTATTATGCCCCCACCAATAGAGCCAAAAGTAAGGATCAAGGCTGCCGCAAAAATAGCGAAGGTGAGTAGTTTATTTGAGAGGGCGAACTTCAAAGCCGGACTATAAACCGTATCGCGCATCCAAGTCATAAAACGGTCTCCGGTTTTATTGATAATTCGTAGCTTGGAAAAAGCGAGTGCAATACCGGTCTTCGGTTTATTGTCTATGGGTTTTAATGCTTTGGAATGGGCCAAATGCGCAGGTAAGATGATCAAGGCTTCGACCAAGGAAACGACCAAGGTCAAAATGACGATAACCGATACCTCTCCGAAGAAATCTCCGATACGCCCATCCAAGAACAGGAAGATAGAAAAGGCCAAAATAGTGGTGATGATCGCCGAAATAATCGGAGGGATTACCTCCATAGTACCATCAATGGCGGCTTGTATAGGTGTTTTGCCCTTCTCGTAATGCTGGTAGATGTTCTCGGCAATAACAATACCGTCATCGACCAAAATTCCGATGACGATGATCATACCGAACAAGGATAATACGTTGATGGTAACATTAAAGAATCCTGCGAAAACAAACATTCCTAAAAAAGCAATAGGGAGGCCAAAGGCAACCCAAAAAGCCAAGCGAGTGTTCAAAAACAAGGAGAGAAAAATCAGTACCAAAACCATCCCAACGAGCGCGTTTTCGGTCAAAAGTTTTGTGCGTTGGGTAAGGGTAGTGGAACGGTCACTAACGATATCGAGTTGAATGTTATCGTATTTCTGGTTGAATTCTTCCACATAGACCTTTACTTTTTCGGCCGATTCCACAAGGTCTTCGGTATTCGTACTGGTAATGGTGGTGCTGACAGATAAATTCCCATTGAAATAGGTAGAATTGGGTGTTTCGGAAAATCGATCGCGAATAATGGCGACATCTTTTAAACGTACCGTGCGCCCTGAAGGGTCTGCCTTGACAATAATATTGGAAAATTCATT
>CALIIC010000135.1 GCA_938020445.1 uncultured Flavobacteriaceae bacterium
TGGATTTGGGTACATTCAAACAAAGTCAGTGATGATTCCATTTTGTTGGAAATGGCAAAAAAAGGGGCCTGGGTTTCCCTTGATGGCGTAAATGAATCAAATACCGGTCGCTATATAGATCGATTGCTACTATTCAAAAAACAGGGTCTTCTAAATAAAGTGCTGCTTTCCCACGATGGCAATGGGTTTCCCGCAGGCGGACCAATAAGAAAATTTGAGGCGATTTTGGTAAATTTAATTCCCGAACTACTACAAAAAGGTTTTACCGAAAACGAAATTAGCCAGCTTCTTGTAGTCAATCCGAGCGAAGCTTTTATGACTAAAATAAGAATGGAATAGCAGGTGTCGCAGGGCATCACGGTCCGAGCTTCGGAAGCGGTTCGCACCTCGGTAATACGAGTCTTTGTGGTACTTCATAGAAAATAGCTACTAGTAGATTAGAGAAGGCAATAGAAGTTGGAAAACCCGTATCCCGGAAAGATGTGACCGATGATTTAATTGCCGGTGGAGCTTTTATGAAATTGAGAGATGACTATTATAGTACAAGTATGCTTTTTCAATAAATTGTACAATCCCATAAACATCCTAAATCCGATACGTTGAGCGTGCTTGCTATTTTTTTCAACTACCCAAATACGCTCAATAAGAATTTAATGATCAGGGCATTCGACAGGTCTATAAAAAAGGCCCCGACCAGCGGTACGACTATAAAGGCCTTTGGAGACCCGCCGAACTTCTTGGTAACTGCCGTCATATTGGCAATTGCGGTAGGGGTGGCACCCAAGGCCAAACCCGCATATCCTGCGCTCATGACCGCAGCGTCATAGTCTTTGCCCATCACCCTAAATACGATGACGATGACGAAAACCGAAATGACGACCAACTGTGCTATGACGATCAGCAACAAGGGGCCGGCCAAATCGGCCAGGGTCCATAATTGCAAGCTCATCAACGACATGGCCAGGAAAAGACCCAAGGATAGATCGGAGGCCATGGCCAAGGCTTTCGAATTTTCTGGTTCCCAATGAAAACTTTTGGAAAAGACAGGAATCAGGTTGGTAATGAGGATCCCGGCGAACAAGGCCGTTACAAAAGAGGGGAGGGCCAGTCCCAGCCATACCAGCACCTCATTGATTCCGATGCCCAGACCCGCCGTGGAGAAGATGAAATAGATCATCTGCAGCACATTGTTGTAATTCATATCAACCTTGTCTCCTTTCCCATGGCGCACGCCTACGGAAACGGGTTTCTCTTCGGCGGGTTTTAAATCGTATTTGTTGATCAGAAATTTGGCGATGGGGCCTCCAATGAAACCGCCCAGTACCAAGCCAATGGTGGCACAGGCAATGCCCATTTCCATGGCATTCGATATGCCGAAATCTGATTGAAAGGTGGGCACCCAGGCGATGGTGGTGCCATGGCCCCCGCTAAAGGAAACCGAGCCGCCTAAAATACCGGCTGCACTTTGCAGGTCCGTCAGGTAGGCAATCCCCACCCCCGTTAGGTTTTGGATGAACAGATAGCCCACGGCCAATACCAAAAGGAGCAGCAGCGATTTGCCTCCTTTCAATAAGGTTTTCAACCTTGAAGAAAGCCCAATAGTGATAAAAAAGATGATCAGCAATGCATCGCGCAGTTCAAGCGCAAAGCTCACTTCTATCCCGGTGATGGCATACAAAATCCCAAAAAATATGGAAAAAATCACCCCGCCCGTTACCGGTTCTGGAATGTTGTAAGCTCTAAAAAATGAGATTTTCTTATTCAGGAATTTGCCTAAAAATAAGACCAAACAGGCAACGACGATGGTGTCTCTGGGGCTTATGTCCATTGGTTTGTTGGGGGTTGATTTTTTAAAATTAGGATTGGTTTGCTGTCTGAAAGATATTGGTTAAATCGTTATTTCATCCCCTTCACGGGCAAAAAAGCAATTCTTAAACAACGCCTGGCACTTTTTTTCCTCTGCCCGTATAAAAGCATCATCATGATCGGGGTCATGATGGGTCATGTACAATTTTTTAACGCCGGCCAATTTCGCCACTTCTATTGCCTGTTCCCAGCTGCTATGTCCCCATCCCCTAAACTTCGGTAACTCCTCCGGCGTATATTGTGCCTCATGGATCAAGAGGTCGGCATCTTTGGCAAAGGCCACTACCTCCGGATCTATCGTTTCCCCATGCTCCACATCGGTGCAATACACAAAAACCTTCCCATTCACCTCAAGACGGTACCCATAGGCACCCCCGGGATGTGAATGCCGTTTGGCCAATAACTTGCCGGTGGCCCCTGTCATAAAGACTTCCTCGTTTCTTTTTTTAAGGTGGAAGCTAAAACTCGCGCCCATATTGTCTAGACTGACCGGGAAATAGGTGCTCTGCATTTGGTCTGCAAAAATTGATTTAAGGCTGGGGATGTCTAAATCCTCTCCCATGGCAATCACATCGATATTTTTAGAGGCATCATAGGCAGGGGCAAAAAACGGAAACCCTTGCAAATGATCCCAATGAAAGTGGGAGAAGGCCATTACAATTTTATCTTCCGAATGAAACGGGCGCTGCATCAATTCTTTTCCCAACCTTCGAATACCGGTACCGGCATCAAAAATCAAGACATCGCCTTTTTTACTATCGTCCATGACCGCCACACAGGTGGTATTTCCCCCAAATTCCTGAAAACCCCTTTCGCAAACGGGTATGGACCCTCGTGTTCCGTAAAATTTAATCAGCATGCTTTAGGTGTTGAAATTAAGAAGCATACAAGATAAAGATTTATTCTCGATACCCCGACTCAGATTTCCATGGCATGGTTGATTTGATTATTTTTATCAAAAATGCAATTCGTTCACATGGGTATTCGACTCCTTCCAAAATACCAATTTTGTTTTTTGATGCTATTGCTAGCAACCCTTTGTATGCAAGCGCAGAACCCAGCTGTTGCTGTTGATTCATCGGAGACGCCCTTTCGCAAAGGACGATGGCTTACGGGCTTGTCGGGAAGCATTCGCTCAAATACCAACAGTGTGCGTTCGATCGATGAAAAAACGATTACCAACGAGTTTGGG